>DASYWL010000040.1:0-2528 GCA_035936055.1 Thermomicrobiales bacterium | reverse complement strand
CGTGGCTTCCAATAGCCCTGACGCATCCTATGGGGACGAGGAGGCTAAACTAGTCTCCCGAGACCACCTCGCCTTCGACAGCCTACCCTTATCTATATGAGTGAACCGCTGAAGACCGTGTCACAACTTTGTCACGGACGCCCCAGCACTGGGGGGACGAGGCCGGACACGCTAGACCAGGAACGAGCTGAAAACCCTATACCTACGCATTTTGTCGCACTGCAGGGTACTGGTTCGCATGGCGGCTCCGGAATCCCGCGTTCGGCACCAATCGTGAAACTCGGTCGATTTTGAGGGCGCTTGGCGGCCGAGCGCGCATCTTTGCCGCGGTTGATGGGGGATATCGTCGCTCCCGGATTCGGCAGTCGTTCCCGAGCGATACCTCGTAATCCAGTCTCGGACGTACCCCATCAGATGCACCCTCTCACAATCCGACGGGGTGGAATGCGCTGCAACCGCCGAACACACTGACACACAACGTCGAGCACCACCAGCCGCATACCAAGGCTGGCGCGCGTCGCAACGCGTGACACGTCGCCACAGTGCCGGCCGGGACGCTAGCCGCCGACGAGCGGCACGCCGCAGTGCGGGCAGATGACGTCGTCGACCCCGATGGCGCCGCCGCACTCGGGACAGGTCAGCTCCTCATCGTTGCCCACCGGACCCGACGACGGCGATTGCGCTGCGAGCCATTCGGCTTCACGGATGTCCGCGTCCGTCGGTCCTGTCATGCTCCATCCCTCCAGCGTCAGGCCAGCCCGACCTTCTGGCGCAGCCCGCCGTCGGCGAAGAAGGTGCTGCCGGTGACGTAGCTCGCCTCGTCGGATGCCAGGAAGAGCGCCACGTTGGCCATCTCCTGCACCTCCCCCGGGCGACCCATCGGGATCTTCGCCGTGGCCTCGGCCGACTGCTCCGGATCATGCAGCGCCGGCGTCGTCATCGGTGTGGCGATCATCCCCGGCGCGAGGTTGTTGATGCGCACACCGGGCGGCGCCAGCTCCAGCGCCAGCGTGCGGGTCACCATCCGCAAGCCGCCTTTCGCGGCGCTGTAGTCCGCCCCGCCCGGCGACGGGATCTGCTCGTGGACCGAGGTCACATTGACGATCGACCCGCCGCCCTGCTCCACCATCAGCCTGGCGGCGTCCCGCGCCAGCACGAACGGGGCGACGAGATCCACACGGAGCACGTCCAGGAACACGTCGGTGGTGATGTCGAGCGAGGCCGACGCCGCCGATCCCCGCCCGGCGTTGTTGACGAGGATGTCGAGGCGACCCATCCGATCCGCCACCACGGCGATCAGTCCCTCGGCCGCCATCGGATCGGTGAAGTCGGCCCCGACGATCTCGGCTCGCTGGCCGTGGTGCCGGACCGCATCCGCCGCCTGCTCGGCGCCGCGCCGGTCGGTGTGGTAGTGGACGGCGACATCCGCCCCCTCCCGGGCGAAGGTGATGGCGATAGCCCGGCCGATGCCGCTGTCGGCACCGGTCACGAAGGCCGTCTTCCCGTCAAGTCGCATGGGGCTGATCCTTTTCTGGTGATCGGTCAGTGCCACGCCGGTCGTGCCGGGAGCGACCTGCTACGCAAAATACCGACCAGCTCGCAATGACGTGTGGCCAAAGAGGCGATTCCGAAACGAAACCGGCTGAACCGAGCTTTGGCATCGCGACTTGTCGGTAGTGAGGGGTTTGCAGATCAATTTCCCTCCACCATTCCTTGCTTGACCCGGCGGTAGCGGCACGATACGCACCCGTCCCACATCCATGTCAGGAACCATCGGGATAACGAGATGGCAGCGAAGGCATGCCTCGCTATCCCACCGCCGCGTACGACCGAGCCTCTACAATCATCGTCGATTGCCTTGCCACTCCCGCATCGGCGCGGGTGGGCAAGGTGGAGGCCCGCTTCGCCAGCAACTTCACTTCGGTCATCTCATCAAGGGCATCACCACCGCCGTGGTACCGAGCGTCAAAGCCAGCCGTCCTCACCGTCCCACGCCCGCTGGCTAGCTCTGTTCGAGGCAGCGCGCGAAGGACTAGAATCGGGCCGTGTCCAGTTTGCCGGCACGTGCTGAGTCGTGAGCGAGTATGGCGATGACAGACCTGCACTCTGAGCGTCCACGCGCCGATGATGGCGGCTGCCCGTGCCGTCGGTTGCTAGACCCGCGGAACACTGACGACCCGCCCCCACTCGTGTGTGCGCCTACGATGCAGGCGACGGTACGGCGCTGGGTCGAGGATCGTGCCAGAGACGTGGAGGCCGCGCTCACCACCAGTCCGATTGGCTTGCGGCCGTCAAGCAGGCAAACGCTCGAGAGATCCTCGCCCGAACTGGCCCGTACCCTGTCCGACCTGAGCCGCTATCTTGAGGAACAGGGCCTCGCGTCGCGCTGGCCATTCCCCGTCGGGGGCTTGCATCTCTTCCTTGTGCTCCGGCAGTGGGTGCAGGAGGACGCGAACGAGACGCTGGCGAACCAGATGTTGAGCAACAAAGACTGGTGCCAAGCGGAGACTATGTTGAGGAAGCGTCTG
>DASYWL010000039.1:0-1572 GCA_035936055.1 Thermomicrobiales bacterium | reverse complement strand
GCACCTTTACCCCACGCCGAATGAACGAGCAGTAGCCCTCGCTCAATCCGGTCGCCTTTGCCATCGCCCCGAGGGAGATATGTTGGAGCCTGGGCAGAATCTGCTGCCGGAACACCTCCGGATCCGCTTCGCCCCCATGCTCGGTATCCCACTGTCGAACCTCCTGTTTGAAGGTCCCGCTGCGATCGCCCGGTCGGCTCTACGCGATCGTGTGGTGGAGCCTGGCGAGCAGGACGAGCGTGCTGGCGGTGAACCAGGGGCGCCAAGCGGGGTCGTAGGGCGTCGGCCAGCCGCCGTCCTCCCGCTGATCCGCCAGCACGGCGTCGATCACCGTGACCACATCATCGCGGTCGAGCCGTGCGATTACCTCCGGTCCGCTGCCGGCGAGGTGGTCCAGCGCGTGCTCGGCGTCCCCGAACGCGCTGTCGGCGATGCCGCGCTCGACCCCATCGGCGATCGCGTGGAGCCAGACCTCGCGATCCTCGACGTCGATGTGGGCGACGTATTCGATGATCGGTAGCATCGTGTAGAAGTCGCCCGAGCGTGCCTGATCGATCGTCGCTTTCTCGCGCCAGAGCCGCTCGACGCGCACGAGCATCTCCGGTGTGGCGATGCCGAGGGCATGGGTGAGACCGGCGACGCAGCAGGCCGGGTTGAGCCCCGGGAACTCCCAGCTGGCAAACCACGGCGCGAGACGGTGCTCGTACGCCTCCGGCGAGAAGTGCCAGTCACCGTCCTCATGCTGGTTGCGGGCGTACCACCCGCCGAGGCGGTCGACGAGTTCGGATTGCAGACGGTCCCGCAGGCCGAGCAGGACATGCATTGCCAGGTGGCCATCGAACGCCGTGCTGACCGGCGCCTCGATGTCGACCTCCAGGCCGGCGAACCCGCCGTCTGGCTGCTGGTACGCCGCCAGTTCTGCCAGCACATCACCTGAGGGGCCGTCTTTCCATCGGTGCCGCACCCATGCGGCACCGAGTGGGTCGTCCATCTGCTCGAGAAAGGGCAGGGCGCGGTCCGCCGCAGCGCGGACCCGATCGAGACGCGCCGCGGTGAAGACCGGCTCGCTCACACGCTACTCCTCATCGAGAACACTCTCCTCCTCGGTCTCGACGATCTCCTCCTCGTCGGCTTCGTCCTCGAACTCGGCGATCGGGGTGAAACCGAGCGTGAGGGATTGCGCGACGATGCCCTTCCTGAGCCGCTCGATCGCGTCGCTGAGCCGAATGCGCACCGGGTGGTCCGGCTGGACGTCGGTGAGCATCTCCCGCACCTGCCGGAGCAGGTCGATCGTCTTGTTGAAGGTAATGACCAGATCGCCTTCGGAGAGCTCGAGCGACTCGCCGATCTCCGCCATCGTCGCCCCCTGGCACCATGCCATCGCCGCACCGTAGAAGCCGGGGTTGTGGCCCTCGGAGATGAAGAGCCGGTGGTCGCGCTCCTCGCCGATCACCTCGTGCTCGATGTCCTCCAGCTTCTCTCGAACGCGGAGCAGCCGGTTGCTGAGCAGGAAGTGGTTGGGGTAGCGGTACTCACGGTCAAAGCTGAACCACGAGAAGAGCTCGGCGAGCT
>DASYWL010000038.1:0-3121 GCA_035936055.1 Thermomicrobiales bacterium | reverse complement strand
GACTGCATCTGAAAGGACTGGAGACTGTCCGGCACCGATGCCGACGTCCCCTCGGCGCCACCCGCCTCGACGCTGTCGAGTTGGCCTCGAAGCTCAAATGACCAGAGGGTCATCACCACGAGGGCGATGGCCAGTGGCGTGATCAGCACTTGGCTCCAGTGGAACCGTCGCTGCATAGCAGGTGTCGCAGAGCCGTTCGGTTGCGAGGGTGCAGAAAGACGCGGTACCAAGTCCGGCTGGTGCGCCTTCATCTGGTCCTCGGCGATTCGGGCCATGAGGACCCGCTTGGTCGAGCCCGACGGGTTCATCGGCTCAAGAGTGAAGGGCAGCATACCGGCGACTTCCCGCCAGCGCGTCGCTTCATGGCGGCTGTCCCGACACATTGCGAGGTGCCGCTCGACTGCGGCGGCCTCCGCCGGGTCAAGCGCACCAATGGACCATGCTTCGATTTCGTCCTGGATCTGCGCGCAGCCCCAGTCGCTATTCAGCTTGTGGTGGCGATGCGTTGTCATTCCAACTCCACCTTTCGTTCTTCCATCTGTTCCCGGAGCTTGCGCATTCCCAGTCGCATGCGGGTCTTGATCGTGCCGAGGGGGGCACCCGTGGCCTCTGCGATCTCGCGCTGGGTGAATCCCCGGAAGTAAGCCAACTCGATCGGCTCGCGCTGGCTGTCTGGCAGCTCGGCCAGGGCTGCCTGCATCTCGCTTCGTATCACCTGGAGCCACGCATGTTCTTCCACGGAAGTCTCGGTATCTTCAACGTTCGCTATCGCCGTGACGGGGTCATCGAGATCGGCGCGCTGGGGACGGCGCTGTCGCTTTCGTAGCTCGTCGATCGCCATGTTGCGCGTGATGCTCAGGATCCAGGTAGCGAGCGAGCCGCGGGAGGAGGTGTAGCTGTCTGCCTGCTTCCAGGCGCGGAAAAATACTTCCTGGGTCAGCTCCTCCGCCGCCGAGCGCTCCGACAACATCCGCATGGAGAACGACATTACGATTCGCGAGTAGCGCTCGTACAGCTCTTCCAGTGCCCGACCATCCCCGGATGCCGCCATGGCGCATAGACCCGCATCGTCGACGTCGGCCAGCGGGCGGCGCAGAACAGTGTCAGCAGGCGTCACGGGCCTCGCCTTTCTGTCTTCGGGCCGCGGGCGCCGATTAGGGTCGGCTGTTGAGATGTACGCCGGTCCGGTACGTTTGGTTGCATGGTGTGTAGCTTCGATGGTTCAGCCGGGCGGGGGGCGCCACGATGGGAATGTCGATGGAGGCGGGAGCAGGCAGTCCAATGGATGGGCAGCGGCCTCACCGCCAGCATGAACATACCACGCAGCTCCCGGGTGCTGGAGACTCCATCACTGGGTGACCATAGACCACGCCTCGTCAAGCGCGCCGAAGCGGCGCGTCGGGATCCCTTCGGGCACTGGTGTGACGAGCTGGTGCTGGCCGTCGAGCCTGGGGTCGGAAAGAGGGAAGTCGACGCGGTAGTGCCCGCCGCGACTCTCGTGGCGATTGAGGGCCGAAGCGGAAATCTCGCGTGCAACCACGGCAATGTTTCGGGTACTGGCCGCCTCCAGCGAGGCATCGTGGATGAGTTCGGGCGCGTCGAGGATCGCTTCGAGCTCACGAATGGCAGCTTCAAGGGATCCTGCTGTTCGAACGACCGATACGTGGTTGCGCATTGTCGCCTGCACGCGGCGCTGGAGCACAACCCGCGCTGTCGCCTCGCTTTCAGGCCGAGGGACTTCAGTCGGAGCCACCGGTGCCCCGATGACAACTGACAGGTCCGCCGGGCGAAGTGCCCGCGCTGCCATGCGACCGAAGACCAGCCCCTCCAGCAGGGAGTTGCTGGCCAGGCGGTTTGCACCGTGTACGCCGGTGCAGCTTACCTCACCGATCGCGAGGAGGCCCGGAACGGAGGTCTTGCCGGTCGGCGACGCAGCCACACCCCCCATGAAGTAGTGGGTCGCCGGCGCGACGGGAATGAGATCGCGCGCCAGGTCGAGCCCGAGCATACCGAGGTGACGGGCGATGGTCGGAAAGCGCAAACGCACCAGATCCTTGTCGAGATGGCGCAGATCAAGCCAGGCCCGGCTGCCTGCTGCGTTCTGCTGATGGATCGCTCGGGCGACCACGTCGCGAGGAGCGAGCTCGGCACGATCGTCGATGGACAGCATGAATCGCTGACCGGCATCGTTGCGGAGCCATGCCCCTTCGCCGCGGACCGCCTCGGAGATGAGGAATGGCTCCTCGCCGGGGAGATCCAGCACGGTCGGGTGAAACTGCGTGAATTCGAGGTCGGACAGTGTCGCCCCGGCGGCCATGGCGAGCGCGATACCGTCGCCCGTGGCACCCACCGGATTGGAGGAGACGGCCCAGAGCCGACCTGCACCGCCCATGGCCAGCACCGTGGTCGCGCTCGCGACGCTGCACCGGCGCTCCGTCCCGATGGCGAGAGTCGCGCCGGTGCAGCGACCGTCATCCATATGCAATTCTATCGCGGTGGCATGTTCGTGTACCGTCAGGCTGTCGCGCGCGGCGACTCTGGCGACCAGTGCCCGCTCGATCTCGGCACCGGTGGCGTCGCCGCCCGCATGCAACACCCGAGAGCGGCTGTGTGCGCCCTCCTTGCCGAGCGCAAAGTGGCTGTCCTCTCGGTCGAAGCTGGCCCCGTTCGCCACCAGCCACTCAACCGCCTCCTTGCCGCCGGCGACCATCATCCGGGCGGCTTCGACGTCGACGAGCCTGGCGCCGGCAGCGATCGTGTCTTGCAGGTGGAGGGCTGGAGAGTCGCTATCGGCGATCGCCGCGGCAATACCGCCCTGCGCATAGCGAGTGTTGCTCTCGCCGAGGGCACCCTTCGTGACCAGCATGACGCGGGCGGGAAAGGGGAGGCTGAGCGCGAAGCTGAGGCCGGCGATGCCGGCACCAATCACGAGGATGTCGGTGTGAGCGGTGCCCGATATGAGCGCAATTTGCGAGGTGGGCGTGTCGATGACCGTCGCTCCGACGTCACTGCCGCGATCCGCAACAGGTGAATCACTCGGACTTAGTGTATCACTGACACGAAGTCAGGCAGAGTCACGTTCTCTCACAGCCCGCGCGGTGAGCCGGAAGTATACGCGAAT
>DASYWL010000037.1:0-14376 GCA_035936055.1 Thermomicrobiales bacterium | reverse complement strand
TGCCGGGCGACAACGTGCAGATGGGGGTGGAGCTGATCACCCCGGTGGCGATCGAGGAGGGGCTGCGCTTTGCGATCCGCGAGGGCGGGCGCACGGTGGGCGCCGGCGTGGTGACCTCCATCGACGAGTAACAGCGGCGAGCGCTGGGAGGCGAGTGCTGTGGCACCTGCCTCCATCCTGAACTGTCGGAGCGTGATCGCGGCAAGAGGATGATGTATAATGGCCAGGAAGACCAAGGCTGACCGCCCGGTGGTTACGATGGAGTGCACGGTGTGCCGAGAGCGTAACTATACGACGGAGAAGAACCGTCGGAACGATCCCGGTCGGCTGGAGCTGAAGAAGTTCTGCCCACGGTGCCGATGCCACCAGCTTCATCGCGAGACGCGGTAAGCGTTCGGCAGAGCGTTTAGGGTCGTAGCTCAATTGGTAGAGCAGCGGTCTCCAAAACCGCAGGTTGCGGGTTCGATTCCTGCCGGCCCTGCCCGGTAATGTTGCTGGATTCGAGGTGGGGTGTGGCCGAGCGGCACGCCCCATTTCAGTGTTTGGGGTCCAGCCACGTCGCATGCCGACCGTTCCCTCGGTATAGCCGCATCGAAGAGCCTTCTCCGATCTTGTCCGAATGACCGGAGACCTGGCATCCCAGAACAAGGGGGCCAATACGTTGAGTACAGAACAGCAAGCTGGAGTGAAGCGTCGTTCGAGCCGTGCCGCACGCGAGGGCAAGCGCCGGCGTCGCAATGCGGCCCGCACCGCGGCAGCACCGACGGTGCAGGAGGCCACCCAGGCCGCCATCGCGGCAGGGGGCAACGAGCAGGTGGCTGAAACTCCTGCCTCCCGCGCAGAGGCGCGCCGGCAGGCCAAGGCCCAGTCGGCGAAGGCGAGGTCGCGCCGCGGTTTTGTTTCCACTGAGCGGACTGAAGGGCTTCGCCGATTCTGGCGTGAGACGATGGCGGAGATCCGCAAGGTTGTCTGGCCCGATGCCGAGACCACGCGCAATCTCACACTCCTCGTCATTGCGCTGTCGGTGGTTCTGGGTATTCTGCTGGGCGGGATTGACTGGGTCCTGTACCAGGTCTTCGAGGCGTTCTAGGCATAGGCAGAATTCCCTACAGAAGGAGGTGCCCGATGGCACGCCAGACCCTCCGTGAACGCCTGGCCGCACGCCGTGCAGAAGAGGCCGGTGTCGAGGCGGAGTCAGAGCAAGGGCAGTGGTACGTGCTGCACACGTACTCTGGATATGAGAACAAGGTCAAGAAGACCATCGAGAGTCGGGTCGAGGCCTACGACCTCGAGGACCGAGTCTTCGAGATCGTCGTTCCCACTCAGGAAGAGATCGAAATCCGTAACGGGCAGCGACACACTGTCCAGAAGAAGGTGTTTCCGGGGTACGTCCTCGTTCGGATGAATATCGACGAGGAGACCTGGTACCAGCTCCGCAACACGCCGGGCGTTACAGGATTCATCAGCATCAACAACAAACCCGTCCCGCTCGGCGAAGAGGAGGCGCGCGCCATTCTCAAGGGCATGACGGCCGAGGCGCCGAAGGTGGCCGTCTCGTTCGCGCTCGGAGATAGCGTTCGTATCATTGACGGGCCGTTTGCAGACTTCCGTGGACAGATCGACGATATCAACCACGAGAAGGGCAAGATCAAGGTCCTGGTCTCGTTCTTCGGGCGCGAGACGCCCGTGGAGCTGGATTTCCTGCAGGCCGAGAAGGAAACGTAGATCTGGTCCTGTGGTAGTACTGTCAGGTTGTCTGTGGGAGCAGGGCGGCGTCGGTCGCCGGTGGATTCCCGGAGCGTATCGAAAGGAACACTCAGTTGGCCAAGAAGATTCGCGGCTACGTCAAGCTTCAGATTCCGGCGGGCAAGGCAACACCTGCGCCGCCGATCGGCCCGGCCTTGGGTCAGCACGGCGTGGCGATCATGAACTTCTGCAAGGAGTACAACGAGCGCACCCAGAGCATGGCGGGACAGATCGTCCCGGTCGTGATCACGGTGTACGAGGACCGCTCCTTCACGTTCATCACCAAGACCCCGCCGGCGGCGGACCTGCTCCGCAAGGCGGCGGGCATCGAGAAGGGCACCGATAACCCCAAGACCACCAAGGTCGGCAAGGTGACGCAGGACCAGGTCCGCGAGATCGCGGAGCTGAAGATGCAGGACCTCAACGCCATCGATGTCGACGGCGCCATGAAGCAGGTGGCCGGCACTGCGCGGTCCATGGGCATCGAGGTCGTAGGATAGACGACGCAACGCGTCGCGATAACACGTGGGAGGGGCAACCCGATCGCACCACGAAGGAGAACGCGTAATGCCAAAGCATGGCAAGCGATACCAGCAGGCTGCCGAGCTGGTCGAGGCCGACCGCCAGTACACCCTGGATGAGGCCATCGAGCTGCTCGGGAAGTTCCCGGCGCCGAAGTTTGACGAGACGGTCGAGCTGCATGCGCGGCTTGGGATCGATCCTCGTCAGGCTGACCAGGCGGTTCGTTCCAGCGTCACGCTCCCGCATGGAACGGGCAAGAATGTTCGGGTGCTCGTTTTTGCCGCAGGCGAGGCCGAGCGTGCCGCGCTCGACGCCGGTGCCGACTACGCCGGCACGGACGAGTACGTCCAGCAGATCAACAACGGATGGCTCGCATTCGACGCCGCCGTGGCGATGGCGGATCAGATGAGCAAGGTTGGCGGACTCGGCCGCATCCTCGGCCGCCGCGGTCTCATGCCCAATCCCCGCTCCGGCACGGTGGTGCGCGAGCTCGAGGATCTCCCGGGCGTGATCCGCGACCTCAAGGGCGGCCGTGTTGAGTTCCGTAACGACCGGACCGGGAACGTGCACACCGTGCTCGGAAAGCGGAGTTTCACACCGGAGCAGTTGCGCGAGAACATCCTTGCGTTCGTAGATGCGCTCAACCGCGAGAAGCCGAGTGGCGTGAAGGGCATCTACTGCCGTAAACTCTCCCTGACAACGACGATGAACCCGGGGATGAACCTCGACGTCAACGACACGATCAACCTGGCATCGCAGTTGTCCTAAACAGTGACGCCAACAAGAGAAGAATCCTGGCCAAAGACAGCTGGCGCGTTTGCTTAATTTCCAGCCGAGGCTCAGGTCGCAATCACCGAATGTGGTGCAATCGTCCTGGGCGTGTCTGCCCAGGACGATTTTCTTTGGTGTGAATCGGAGCAGGCACCTGCTCCACAAATCCAATCAGAAAGGAGGTGATGACCGATGCCAACAGCACAGAAGGCGAAGCAAATCGATGAGATCGCCGAGAGTCTCGAGCGCTCCCAGCTGACCGTCGTGGCGAGCTACCGAGGGCTCACGGTGACCCAGCTGCAGGACCTGCGGCGCGGGCTGCGCGACAGCAACGCGGAGTTTACGGTTGCCAAGAACACGCTGACACGGATTGCCGCGGAGCGCGTGGGCGTGGACATTCCGGGAGAACATCTCGAGGGTCCGACCGCGCTGATGTTCGCATACGAGGATGTCGTTGCTCCGGCGAAGGCGCTCAATGACTACGCCAGGGCGAGCCGTGGTGTGCTTGAGCTCAAGGTCGGCATGATGGAGGGGCAGACCCTTACAACATCCGACATCGATGTGCTCGCCAGCATGCCGCCGCGTGAGGAGCTGCTCGGCAAGCTGGTCGGCATGCTCGCATCGCCGATGGCACGCGCCGTCGGCGTCCTGAACGGTCCGTCGCGTTCGATCGCTTACCTGTTCAATGCCCGGGCCGAGTCCGTAGGCGGCGAGGGCGGCGAGGCGCAGGCCGCAGACTAGTTTTTCATATCACGCAACCGCCAGGCACATGTCAGTGCCGACCAAGGCATATAGAAGTTGAAAGGAACCATGACCATGGCTCACGAGGCGCTGATCGAACAACTTGAGAACATGACCGTTATCCAGCTCAACGAGCTCGTCAAGGAGCTCGAGGAAAAGTGGGGCGTCTCGGCCGCGGCTCCGATCGCTGCGGGCGCCGTCGCGGGTGCGCCCGGCGCTGCCGGCGGTGCTGCCGCTGAGGAAGAGCAGACCGAGTTCGACGTTGTGCTCACCGATGTGGGCGGCAACAAGATCCAGGTGATCAAGGCCGTCCGCGAGATCACGAGCCTTGGCCTCAAGGAGGCCAAGGAACTGGTCGACTCGGCGCCTAAGGCCGTCAAGGAGGGGGTTGCCCGGGAAGAGGCCGACGCTGCCAAGGCGAAGCTCGAGGATGCTGGCGCCAAGGTCGACGTCAAGTAGCAACTTCTCGGAATGGTGCGCCCCGATTTTGCGGCGGGTGCGTCGGCGCGTTGGGGTGGGATGGCGTTTGCTGCCATCCCATCCTCTTTTGTATACTGTGGTGGTGAATGACGGGGCGTGGCGCAGTCCGGTAGCGCACCGGTATGGGGTACCGGTGGTCGGAGGTTCGAATCCTCTCGCCCCGACGAAGTTCTTTTCCCCCTGTGAGTGCAGGCGTTGGCGGGGCTGTAGGCGATCTGCAGGATTGCAGGCCTGGAGCCGGCAATGGCGTGTCTACGGACAGGATCATGGAGCATGAATCGCTCGAGTCGATCAGCGGAGAAGTGGCGACTCATCATTGCCGATGATGAGTCCCTGATCCGTCTCGATCTTCGTGAGATGCTGACGCATCTCGGCTACGATGTGATCGCTGAGGCCAGCGACGGGCGGTCGGCAGTTGACCTTGCGCGCAAGCTGCGGCCAGACCTGCTCATCATGGATGTCAAGATGCCCGAGGTGGACGGCATCGCTGCCGCCGAGGAATTGACCCGTGAGCGCATCGCGCCGGTGGTGCTGCTTACCGCCTATTCCGACCAGGGGCTCGTCGAGCGGGCCCGGATGGCTGGCGTGGTAGGGTACGTGGTCAAGCCGTTCCGGGAGGCGGAGCTCATGCCGGTCATCGAACTCGCCCGCGCGAGATTTGAGGAGTTCCGGACGCTGGAGCGAGAGGTGGGGAGCCTCAAGGATGCGCTGGAGACCCGCAAGGTGATCGAGCGAGCCAAGGGCGTTCTGATGGAGACCCACGGCATGCGTGAGAGCGAGGCGTTCCATCGCATCCGCAAGACCAGTATGGACGCGCGCAAGTCGATGAAGGAGGTCGCGGAGGCGATACTGCTTGCGCACGATCTGGAGTACTCTGTTTCGACGGGGTCCGATGACGACGAATCCGGCATGAGCTGATCACCCGCTCCGGCGAACAACATGCTCGTGACAGTGCGGCCCCGGGAATTCCCGGGGCCGCACTGTCATTCTCGTCAGCTGTCGACCATGTACTCGTTGACAGTGAGCGCGCGGTGGCCGCGAAGGCCTGCTGGCGCCACTGGGGTCGCTGACCCGTTGGTGATGATCACTACCACGACCTCTTCCGGCTCCGTCTGGATGACCTCAACGTCGTCCGGTACCTCCACCTGTGGTTGCAGGGCGTAGATTCCAGGCTCGAGACCGCTCGCATCGATCCAAACCGAAACATCGTCCGGCGTAAGCGAGGTCAGCACATCGGATGGTGCTTGCACCTCGATGGCGACGGCGCCGGGGTCAACGGTCGCGTCGAGGCCGTCCCGGATGTCTTCAACGGCTACTGGCATGTTGGAGATCCTGTTGGCTGTTCCTCCAGACGGCCCGATTGAGACCCGTACCTCGATCCGGTTCTCCTCGGGCTCGACCAGCGTCGCTCCCTCTGGCAGGTTTTCCAAAGGCACGACCTCACTCAGGGAGTCGGTCGCGCCGGAGATGTCCACCGGCTCGGTGTTGACGAAGAGCAGGGAGTCGAGCACCTCGGGAGGTCCGTCGACGATGACCATCGATGGAACCGCTATCTGCTGCTGCACGACGTACCGCTCGGCGGGGGAGCCCACCACCTGCGGGACGACACTGACAGCCTTTCCACGCGCTTCCAACTCGACCACGGTGCGGACGTTCCCAGGGGTAATTATGACCTCCTGGACTCGCTGCCCGTTCTCATCGACCGCAAACGGCTCGATCACCTCGACGAAGTCGCGCGCGTGGCCTTGGGCCGATACGGGCAGCACGATTCGATCGATGCGGTCGACGGCAGGTGCTGGCCCCGTGATGGTGACTTCCGAAACCTCTGGATCGGTATCCACAATCCGGCCCGACTCCTCGTCGGGTGCCTGATTCTCCACCGTGAGCGGGAAGTTCCGGCTCACCAGCTCCTCGACCTCGACGGAGACGGTGTCCGGTGAGACACGCATCTCTCGGACCTCGCCGTCCAGCTCGACGACCACGGGAAGCTGATACATGCCGGAGCCGTCGACTCGCGATGGATCGACCGTGACAGTGATGTCGGCGCGGGAAATCTCTTCCAATTGTGACGACACGCCCGTGATGGAAACAGTCACCCGCGGTAGGTTCGTCACGATCTCGAGAGGTCCCGGCAACTCGGGGGGTACGATTTCAAGCTCGGCGTACCGCTGGGCCTCCACGGGGTTCTGCAGCTGCGTAACCCAGCCCCAGAGCACGAGTGCGACCAGCAGCGAAAGCGCGAATCGGGCCATCTGCTGGCCCGTCAGGTGTTCCTGGAGGAAATTGCGGACGTTCTGAAGCATTTCGACTCAATCGTAGATTGGCGGCCTAGTCGCCGGTTTGGCGCCGCTCGGTGCGTCGTGAACTGTGCGATCGGTCCTCACCGTTCCGGTTGGCGAAGGAGAAGAACGGATACCCGGCCTCACGCCGCCGCGGCTGGTCGAGGCTCAGGAGCGTCCGCAGCACGCGCCGCAGCCGGTCCTGGTCCAGATTGCGGATCAGGCGGCCGGAGTGTGCGACGGACATCTGGCCAGTCTCCTCCGAGACGACTACGGCTATGGCGTCCGACTCCTCGGTGACGCCGATCGCCGCACGGTGCCGAGTGCCAAGGTTGCTTGTCGCCGAGATATTGTCGGTCAGCGGCAGCACCACGCTGGCGGCGAGAATGCGATTGTTGCGCACGAGCACCGCTGCGTCGTGCAAGGGCGTGTTCGGAAAGAAGATGTTGATCAGGAGCTGTCGAGTCAGAATGCCATCGATCTGAACACCACGGCTGGCGAAGTCCTGCAGCCCGGTTTCGCGCTCAATGACGGTCAGTGCACCATAGCGGAGCCGCGAGAGCTGCGCCGAAGCGCGCACGATCTCGTCAACGGCTTCATCGAGACCGGTGTCCTCAGTGTTCGCGGTGAAGGGCAGCCGCAGCCATGTTCCCGTATGGCCGAGCTGTTCGAAGCCGCGCCTGAGCTCGGCGGCGAAGATGACGGGGATCGCGATCACCAGACCGGGCCAGGAGTTGTTGAGGATCCAGTTGAGAGTCGAGAGATCGAGAGCCCAGCCGAGAAAGACCAGCAGGGCGAACAGCGTCACGATGCCGCGGATCACGTGGAGCGCGCGCGTGCCCTGAGCGACCCACAGCAACCAGTAGATGATGAGGGCGACCACGAGGATATCGAGTACGGCCCTTGGATTGAGCAACTGGGACAAGAGCCAACCGATTTGGGACATTGGTGCACCGGTCAAGGCGAGATACGTGGAGCATCGTGATCGCTCACTGAAGTCTACCACTCGCCATGCCGGACCGAATGTGGTGTCCGGACATAACGGCGAGTGAACCGAGGAGCAGGCGCCGGCAAGGATCGTCGGAGATCCCAGGCCCGCGAGATTCTTCGATTCGCAGACATGAGGCAGGGCGCGAGCACGCTTGCCCTGCAGTGCCGTCAGTTGCGGCCGGATGCAACAGGGCTTGCCCGATGCGGGCGATTGAGCCACGCGTTTCCCGTCGAAATGGAATCGCCCTGCCGTGCGGCAGGGCGGGAATCGTTTGCGGTTGGGGGGCTGCCCGGAGCCGAACCGAGGGTCAGCGGTGGCGACCGGTGGTACGGCGGACGCGGCGCGGATCGCCGGCGAGGCGGAAATCCTCGGCGTCGATCGCAATATGCTGCGTCAGCCGATGGTCCATGATGCGCGAGTAGATGCGCTCGTCGATCTTCCCGCTGCTCGAGAGATCGACATTCGTGGTGATCACCGTAGGCATCTGCTCACTGTAGCGGTGATTAATGATCTGGTAAAGCTTCTCCTTCGCCCAGGGTGTTGCGTTCTCGGTGCCGAGATCGTCAAGAACCAGCAAAGGTGCATTCTTGATAGTGGCGAAGCGGTCGTCGTATGCCGAGCCGGATTTGGGATCGAACGTCGACCGCAGGTGGTCGAGCAGGTCCGGCACGACGGCGAAGTAGACGCTCATCCTGTGCCATTCCATGGCATACCGGGCGATGGCGACCGCGAGATGCGTCTTCCCGACGCCACAAGGTCCCGAGAGAAACAGCCAGTTGTGCCTCGGCTCTTGGGCGAAGGCAATCGCGACGTCGTAGGCCTCCTCCATGCCGGGGATGTCAGGGTCGAAGCTCTCGAAGGTGTAATCCGAGAAGGCATCGAGATTGGAGAGGCGGCGGAGCTCGTCATCACGGCGCTCGTCGAGTTCGCGCTGTTTGCACTCGCAGGGGAAGAGGCGGCCGAAGCTGGGGTGTCCCACCGGTACGTTCGCGCGCAGGTAGCCTGCATCATTGCAGATCGGGCATCGAACCGCGTCCTTGCGAATGCGGACCGCGCCGCTGGCCTGCCCCGTGGTGGGCTGCTTCGGAATCGGTATCTCTCTCATCACATCGCCGATACGTTTCATGATGGAATCCCTGCCGATGCGATAGATGATGTCAGGAGGAGCGGTCGGGCCGGCCCTGCTCGGACCACGACTCGAGGATACGCTCGATGTACCTCCAGCTACGTCGATTGTACGTTACCGCTTCCGCGATCGCGTCCTCAATCCACACTGGCGGGTAGTCGTCCATCGCTCGCGAGATACGGTCCGCCACCATCGGTGTGAGGGGACCGATGTTCTGCTCATAGAGATAGAACGGCGTGGGCGGGTCGGTGTTGATCTCCGGGGTATGGTTGTCCGACCACATGACTTGCGGCGGGGCGACGGCGCCGCGCTGGATGGCGGCGACGAGCTCGCGCGTAACCGTCGTGTGCAGGAAGTACCACATCGTGGACGCCCGCCCCGAGCGTGAGACAACCCGGAGGAGTGTGCCTCGTGCCACAGCGCGATCGAGCGCGTTCAGCGCGGCATCTCGGACATCACCGGTAGGGATGCCATCGACGCGGAACGCCTGCTGCAGTAGCCGGTCGGCAAGGAGCGTCTGCTCGGGCACCGGCGCTTCGACACCACCGTGGTCGGTCAGCATCCGAAAGAAGGTGAGGGTGACGCGCAGCTCTCCTATCGAGGTGATCTCCGGCAGCACCTCCGTGAAAAAGCGCTGCGGAATCGAAACGGCTTCGCGGTCGATGTCAACAAAGCCGGCAAATGGCGTGTTGTCCTGCCTGCGACGCGTCGGCACACCTACTCCTCGTCGAAGTCGGCGCGGTACATCTCCAGATCGGCAAACCGCGCGGTGGACTCGAAGAATCGCAGGTTGACCGAGGCTACCGGGCCATTGCGGTGCTTGGCCACGACGATCTCGGCGATGCCCTTCTTGTCCGAGTGCTCGTCGTACTTCTCCTCACGGTAGATGAACATGACGATGTCGGCGTCCTGTTCGATCGATCCTGACTCACGGAGGTCCGACAGCATCGGGCGGTGATCGGAGCGGGACTCCACCGCGCGAGAGAGCTGAGATAGCGCCACGACAGGCACGTTCAGCTCGCGGGCGAGGCCCTTCAGGCCGCGGGAGATTTCCGAAATCTCCTGCACCCGGTTCTCAGTCCGGCGGCCCGACATCAGCTGCAGGTAATCCACGATCACCAGGTCGAGGCCCTGCTCGGCCTGAAGGCGGCGCGCCTTCGACCGTACGTCCATGATGCCGGCGTTGGCGCTGTCGTCGATGAAGATGCGGGCTTCCGAGAGCCGACCGAACGCCCGGGAGATCTCTTCCCACTCCCGGTCGCTGATGTTGCCAAGCCGAATGCGGTGCGAGTCGATGCCCGTCTCGGTCGAGATCAGGCGCTGCACCAGCTGCTCGGCCGACATCTCGAGACTGAAGATGCCCACGGTGCGACCGTGCTTGACGGCGGCTCCATATGCCATGCCGAGCGAGAACGCCGTCTTGCCCATGCTCGGGCGGGCGGCGAGGATGACGAGGTCTGAGCGCTGGAGGCCGCCAGTGAGGCGGTCGAGGTCGGTGAATGCGGTCGGAACGCCCACGAGTTCGCCGCGGTTGGTCTGCAGGAACTCGAGCTGATCGAAGAAGCGGTCGATCACCTCATCGATGCTCTGGAAGTCCTTAGTGGATCGTTGCTGGGTGACGTTGAAAAGCGCGCGCTCCGCCGCGTCGAGCGCGTCCTCGGTGTCGATGTTGTCCTGGTAGCCGATGCTGGCGATCGACGTTCCGGCGTCGATCAGGCGGCGAAGGGTTGCCGTGCGCTCGACGATGCGGCCGTAGTACTCGACGTGGACGGCCGTCGGGACCGCGCTGAGCAGCGAGGACAGGTAGCCGACGCCGCCGATGTCATCGAGCATCTCGCGACGCTCGAGTTCGTCGGAGAGGGTGACGAAGTCGGTCGGCTCTCGGCGGTTGTAGAGGTCACGGATTGCCGAGTAAATGGTCGCGTTCGCTGAGACGTAAAAGTCCTCGACCTTGAGATACGATGCCACGCGAATGATCGCGTCGCGGTCGATCAGCAAGCTGCCGAGGACGGATTGTTCGGCTTCGATGTTGTGTGGCGGTAGTCGGTCGACCTGGGTGTCCATGCGTTCAGCTACGTCCTGGCAGCCAGGCGAACCGGCAGGGGGCCCGCCAAGGCCGCCAGCCTGTCGCCTCGGCCGACCGAATTGCCCGCGTTATGCGTTCGCGCTCTCGTCTTCCTCGTCCGTGACTTCGGCGGCGGCTTCCTCGTCCATCGCGAGATCCTCCTCCGACGCTTTGAGCTCTTCTGGCACATCGGCCTCGGCAGCCATCTCGTCGGTCTCTGGCTGGAGACCGCCCTCAGGCTGGACCAGAACGGTGATCGTCGGGCGGAGCTTGCCGACAAGGTGGATCTCGAGCTCGTGTTCGCCGACTGTCCGGATCGGGTCGGTGAGCTGGAGCTTGCGGCGATCGATCTTCTCACCGATCTTTTCATTGAGCTGCACCATGATGTCGCTCGCCGTGATGGAGCCGAAGAGGCGGCCCTGCTCACCAGCGTTGGCGGTGAACTCGAGTCGGGTGCCCTGGATCTTGTCGGCCAGCGACTGCAGCTGCTCTTCCTGGCGCGAGACCTTGCGTTCGCGCACCTTCATGTTGTGCTGAGCCGTCTTCATCTCGCCCTCGGTGGCGACGACGGCCATGCCCTTCGGAATGAGGTAGTTGCGGGCGTATCCGTCGGCAACGGTCTGGATGCTGCCGGCCTCACCGAGCTTCGGCACATCCTGCCGGAGTACGATCTTCATGACTGTAGAAACCTTCCTGCCTCTGGTGTGGATAGTCGGCGGTGAATCGCGCACTGAACCTCCCCGGGACGATATGCCACGCCCAGGAAGGCAAGCCTCAATCCGAGGAATTGTACGGGCTGGCGTCCGTTCAGTGCAACACGTCATCAGACCCGCTCCAGCCAAGCGGCGATCACCCAGCCGGTGCCGTAGCGCGAGCTGGAAACCCGATACCACTCGTGGCCGTCTGATCGCTCCGGACCGTCGAGCACCTCGACGATCGCTCCGTCCGGCAGCACTCGAACGACGTCGTCTGCGGTCGAGGGACCACTGCGCATGTTCAACTCGCCGTCGAACACCCGCACCGACGAGCTCAGACCGATGCTGCCACCGACGGCGGTGGTGATATACCCGTCCGTCACCCAGCCTTCCCATCGCGCTCCGGTGATGCGGTACCAGGTGTAGCCGTCGGCCTCCACCGGACCCTCCTGGATCGTCGCCGTCGCGCCCTCGTAGAGCTGGCCCAGCACGATGTCGGTAATGCCGGGTTCCGGCCGGACATTGACCTTGTTCTCAGTCACGTTGACGGTGATGCCGACCCCCAGGCCGGTGGAGGAGGATCGGGCTCCGGTGCCCCGCCCGAGGAACGGTGTGGCGACCCAGCCGAGCGTGCCGCTGAAGTCGCACAGCACCCACGAATACCCATCGGACTGCACGGTTCCACCCGCGACAGTGCCGGTGTCGCCCCGGTAGAGCTTCCAGAAGATGCGCCCAGTCGTGTCGGCGGATTCCCGGAAGAAGACGGAATCCTCGATCACCGTGACCTTGGTTCCGACCTCGAAGCCGCTCGCGCGTGGGTCAGCGGAGCCGGCCGTGGCAAGGAACGTTTCGGCCACCCAGCCGCTGGCATGCCCCGCGTCGATCTCGTACCAGAGGTAGCCGTCGGCCTCGACGGCGCCATCCGTGATGGTCGCCTCATCGCCGGTCCAGAGAACGGTCACCACACGGTCGTCGAGCCCTGGTCCACCGCGAACATTGAGCTTGTCGGTGTCGACCTCGACCTCGTCACCCACGGAAAACTTGCCGTTGACGGGCTGCGGTGGGGGCGCCGAACCTTCTTCCAGGAACTCCTCGGATACCCAGCCGGATCCGCGGTCCGTGCGGATCTGAACCCAGATAATCCCAGCCGAACGACGCGGGCCTCCGATAACGGCGCCGGTCTCTCCCTCCCAGAGCCTAGCAATGATCCGGGATTGCAGGCTGGTGTCGGTGCGTATATTGAGCGGGTTTGTAGTTACCCAGACCGTATCGCCCACGGCGAACTTCGAGGAGATCCAGGCGCGGCCCGAGGGCGCGAGGAACTGCTGCGCTACCCAGCCGGTGCCGAGGTTGGTGTCGAGCTTCAGCCATGTCAAGCCGCCGCTTAATGCGGGACCGTCGACCACGGTAGCTGTGTCGCCCTGCGGCAGGCGTGCAACGACCGATGCCCACAGGTCCGGCTCCGAGCGTAAGTTCAAAAGGTTGGCGGCAATCTCCACGCGCGTGTTCGGCTCATAGTCCCGCTGCGGTGGGGCGGCGTCGGAACGGCTGAAGGTCGTGGTGGCGAGCCAGCCGGCCGACTGCTCGCCGGACACCCGGTACCACGTGTAGCCGTCGTTGGTCGTCGGGCCCTCAATGATCGTGAGGACCTTGCCGCGCTCGAGCCGTGCCTCGATGGACCCGCTGGTGCTCGGCTTGCTGCGCAGGTTGGCGCCGCTGACCGTCGTCTGGATGACGTCGCCGGGGTCGTAGCCCGAGGGGATGCCGGCGTTGCGACTGCCAGCGAGAACTTCGGCGACAGCCGTGCGGATGTAGGGGAGGTCGGCGTAGAGGCCGTCACCCGGGCAGGTACTGTCGTAGACGTCGCGGTGGCCGGCGATGGTCGGACAGTTCGGTGTCTCGTGGAAGTCGCTTTTGCCGAGCGGGTCGAGCTCACGGCCAGCCCAGGCGGTGATCCACACGAGCGCGGCGATCGACTCGGGCGTAGAGGATTCGAGCGTGAAGTTGCCCATCGAGCAGATGCCGGCGCTGCCGTAGGCGTACTGAAACGCGTGCCCACCGACGACGTTCTCGCCGCCCTTGCGACCCTCATAGACGTTGCCGAGGAAGTCGACGAGGTAGTTGTAGCCGATATCGCCCCAGCCACGCGTGATCGCGTGGTAGTAGTGGATCGAGCGGATCTCGACGAGCGGATCGCGGAACTGCGGTGTGACAGAGTGGTGGATGATGATGTGCTTGACGGTGCGGTAGTCGGCTTCCCAGCCGTCAGTGCCGCCGTCCCAGCCGCCGTACGCCTGCGCGGCACCCCAGCGATCCCGGGTGATGATTGGCGTCTTGGTGAGGGCGCCGCCGAAGGCTTCGGGATGCACGTCGTCCCCTGTGGGGCCGTGCGAGGCATCGATGTAGGTGAAGGCGAGGCCGGGGAGGACGGTTGGCGCGCCGTTTGCATCCAGTGTCCGGTAGCGGACGTACTGCGCCGGGTCGGTCATGATCAGGTGGCCGAACGTGCGTCCATCCCGGTCGGCCGGCCCGGCGTCGGCGTCGGCTGGGCCCACGATCTGCGGCTCGGTATAGGTAGCGCCGTCGGCGCTCACCGAGATCTCAACGGCGCCGTGCGTGGCAGGCTCACCTGCCCAGTGCGGTGCGAGAGCTCGGAAAACAATGTCCGCAGTGAACTCAATATATTCCCCGTCGCTGCCAGCCCCTTCTGGTTGCCACCACTCACCGGCGCGGGTGGCCGAACCCTGTGCGATGGCCGGCTCGGCTCGCGGCACTCCATCTCGAGCCATTGCAGTGGCTGCAGCAAAGCCTGCGGCAGCCTTGGTGAGCATGCGGCGGCTAAACTGCGGACTGACGTGCGGCGCGAATGTCGCTGCAAAGTCAACTGAATGGTGCACCACAGGTACGTCCTTCCCCCCACTCGGAAGATCGGACGCCAGCACGCGGAGAAACCCTTGGTA
>DASYWL010000036.1:0-1559 GCA_035936055.1 Thermomicrobiales bacterium | reverse complement strand
GGTGCGGGCTGATCGTGAAACGAGGGGTTAAAATCAATTTCTCCCCCGCCCCCGGTTTCGCCCGAAGAGCAGAAGCTGGTTAGCGTCCGAGAACGTGGTGGAGATTCAGCGCACGACCGCGGTGTAGGCCGGGGTGGCCATCGAGGGCATCGGCTATGGTGGAGTTTGGCGACTTCAACCAGGGACCGATGGAGACCCCGATGACCGAGACCAACATGCCTCTGATCGAGCTCCTGCAGAAGCAGGATGACGGGGACTTTCTCCGTGCTGTCGCCGAGGCCGTGCTGCAGCTGCTGATGGAGCACGATGTCGAGGGTCTGGTCGGGGCCGGCCGCTACGAGCGGGGTGACGGCCGCCTGACCTGGCGCAACGGCTATCGTGATCGCGAACTGAAGACCCGGCTCGGGGTATTGAACCTGCGCGTGCCGAAGCTCCGGCAGGGCTCCTATTTCCCCGGCTTCCTCGAGCCGCGTCGGACGTCGGAGAAGGCGCTGGTGGCGGTCATACAGGAGGCCTGGATCGGCGGCGTCTCGACGCGCCGGGTCGACGAGCTGGTGCAGGCGATGGGGCTGACCGGGATCTCCAAGAGCACGGTCTCGAAACTCTGCAAGGAGATCGACGAGCGGGTCGCGGAGTTCCTGCAGCGCCCGCTCTCCGGCGAGTGGCCCTATCTCTGGCTCGACGCCACCTACCTCAAGGTCCGTCAGGGCGGGAGGATCATCTCCGTGGCGGCGATAATCGCCATGGCGGTCAACACCGACGGGCGGCGCGAGATCATCGGCCTCGGCATCGGTCCCTCAGAGGCGGAGACGTTCTGGACCGAGTTCCTGCGCGGCCTCAAGGGACGCGGGCTGGACGGGGTAAAGCTGGTCATCTCCGACGCCCATACCGGGCTGAAGGCGGCGATCGCGCGGGTCTTCGACGCCACCTGGCAGAGGTGCCGCGTGCACTGGATGAGGAACGCGCTCGCCCATGTGCCGAAGGGGCAGCACACCGTGGTGGCTGCCGCGATCCGCCAGGCCTTCACCCAACCCGACCGCGACAGCGCCGGCCAGACCTGGCGCCATGTCGCCGACCAGGTCCGCGGCCGCTGGCCAAAGCTCGCGGCGCTCATGGACGAGAGCGAGGCCGACGTGCTCGCCTATATGAGCTTCCCCAGCCAGCACCGGACCAAGCTGCACTCCACGAATCCGCTGGAGCGCCTCAACAAGGAGATCAAGCGCCGGGCCGACGTCGTCGGCATCTTCCCGAACGAGGACGCCATCATCCGGCTCATCGGCGCTGTCCTCTTCGAACAGAACGATGAGTGGCTCGGACAGCACCGCTACATGCAGGTCGAAGCTTTCGCGCAGATCGATGCCGCCGAGCGCGACCCCCTTCTCAGCATTACAACGCAGGCCGCCTGAGCGATGCCCTCAGTAGGTCATCCTGGAATCCCCACCACCTTGACGGACGTGACCGTCGTCGTACGAGCCGAAGATGCAAAAATTAGTACTGCGGTACCAGCCGTTTCGCTGGTGTCGCGGAGGTGGTTAACGGGTGACGCAGTAGTGCTGCGC
>DASYWL010000035.1:0-5644 GCA_035936055.1 Thermomicrobiales bacterium | reverse complement strand
GCACCGACTTGTGTCGCGATTCAGGCGCAACAGTCATCGTTGAGCATGCGCCGCTGCAGACGATGACCGATGCGATCCGTCGGGTTGCCATCGCGAGGCTCGCGTCTCATCGTTGCGTTTCGACGATACCGGGTGACGGTGACGTGACTGGAAGGCGCCCGGCATACTGGCGCAGAGCCTGGAGGTCCGCTCCAGTGATCAGCAAGTGGTGACCCATCTTGGTGCCGACAACGAGCCGTGTCGCCGGATCTCGAGCGCGGTCAGAACTGGAAGCGAGCGCCTCGGTGGCCTGTCTAACGGTGTAGTACCGCGAGTGGGCATGATACCTGCCACGCCACGAGAACCAGCGGTCCAGCGTCCGATTGGGGCGCCAAGATTGGCGTAGCCCTGGATGTCGTAACCCCGGCGTCCCAATAGCTCCGGCGAAGGTGTTGCCTGCGAGTCGGTGAACCCGCGCATCGCGCAGTGCTCGATTGCCGATCTTGGTTTTGGAGCTCTTGATCGTTGCGTTACCGGATGCGTCGACAGTGGGCAACCTTCGCTTTATGGGTCAGATATGCCGACGGGCCGCTCCCACGAGCGGCCCGTCATGAAAGCGTTTCATCGCGTCGCCACAGCGCCGATCACGCCTGCGCCTGGGCGGCCGACTCCGCCTCCGAGGGCTCGTCGCCGACGACGTAGCGGAGAATCGCTGCGACTCCGCCGTGCTCGTCCAGCATCCGTGCCGCCTTCGAGCGCGGCGGGCCCTCACCGGGCTCGGGAATCTCGTCCAGCTCGGTCGCATCGTCGGGGATGTTGGTGTGGATGAATTCGACCTCGGCACCCGTCTGGACTGCGAGTCGCACGAACTCGTCGCGCAGATCGACCTCGACGAGGTTGGATACCTCACCCCCAAGCGGGTGGTTGGTGGGCAGGTCGCCCACGCCGTAGGCCGGCAGCGTGTAATCGGCCCAGCCCACACCTTCGAAGTCGTCATTCATGACGAGCGTCATGACTTGCCCGGCCTGCAGCGCGTCGACGACCTTCTGCGAACCGCCGGCGCCGAAGGTGTCGGCTCCGATGCCGTCACTCGCATGCTGAACGGCCTCGAGTTCCCGCTGACGCTCCGCCTTCAGCGCAACCGGCATCGAGCTCTCGAGCAGGTCGGATTCCGACGCATCAATGTCGAGGTGGATCGTGCCGATCACGCGGTCCTTGACACTCTCGTGCATCTCGCCATCGAGCACCGAAGTGATCACCTCGTCACCCGCGATGATGAGCGAGCCGATCCCCTCGTCATCCATCACCTTCCGGGTCTCCTCGGCGACGTCACGGGCAAAGGCCTCGATCCGCTCGTCAGCTCGGGCCTGATACCTGCGCTGCGACCAGCCGCCCTGTGCCTGCTTGCGCGGGTATCCGCTCGCCTCGAGAATCACAGCATGATCCGTGGTACCGTGCGAAATAACTGAGAGATGCGCGTTCTTCTGGTCAGCGAGCAGCGCCCCGTAGGTCGGGAAGTCCTCATCGAGCCGGACCAGTTCGGTCAGAGCTGGTGTTGGCCCAGTGGAGACGCTGGTCGTCAGCGGGAGCGCGAAGAGCACGGTCTCGAAGACGCCCTTGCCCGAGCACGAGACGATGAAGGCGCCTTTCGCGGACGGGTCGATCTCGTGGTCGAGGTAGTTGGAGATGCGCTCGAAGTCTGCCTTCAGGCTCTCGTACACGTCCCCGTGCGGACCATGCGCCTCGACGAGCTCATCCATCTGGTCCTCGAACACGCGCCGCGCGGGCCGGCGTCGCGCGCTGTCCTCCTCGCGCTCCTCGGAGGGCCGATCAGGCTGCGATCGCAGCTTGTCGTCGTCGGGCCGCGTGCCCTCTGGGTAGTACGGCTGCCGTCCCGGGTTGGTGCCCTCGACGCGCCAGTCAAGCGTCACCGTGACGTAGGGAATCTTCGGAGACGGTTGCAACTCGGCGAGACGCTCCGCAATCTTCCTTGCCTGGACGACGAGCGCGTTCTCGTAATCCTGCTCCTGAATGCTCTGTGTCGGGTCGATCCCCATGGTCGCGTTCGATCCTTTCCCCCTGTCGTGGGGCAG
This sequence comes from Thermomicrobiales bacterium, assembly GCA_035936055.1. Lineage (GTDB taxonomy): Bacteria > Chloroflexota > Chloroflexia > Thermomicrobiales > UBA6265 > JACCVC01. The sequence continues at coordinate 3,572 of DASYWL010000035.1, read as the reverse complement.
TTCTTGTTCATCACTGCTGTGCGGGCATACGTGCCCTGAAGCGTCGGTGCAGAATCCATGCCAGCGGGCGCCCGCGGTCAGTCGCGACCGGCCGCTGGTTGGCCCGACAGGCGCTAGTCGAACCTGAACCAACCGTTCCGGACGTACCAGTGTTCTCCGGCAAGAAGGTGCTCCCGCACCGCTCGTTCCAGGGAGGTGCGCTGCGGGAGATCGGCGGGATCATCAGGTACCGGGCCGAAGACGAACTGCACAATCGAGCGATCGGCCTCGGTCAGGCGATCGGCGAGCTCGAACCGCTCCTGAAAACGGACGATGTTGGAGTCGGGCCGCAGACAGCGATTGAGCTGCGGGTCAAGCAGCCAAGAGTGGCAGACGGCGAATCGGTAGCGCTCCTCCGGGAAGTGCTCCGCGAAGAACTGATGGGCGCAGGCAATCGACGCGTCGCACGCCTCGGGCGTGAGCGGTCCCTTGGAGTCCGGTACGTGGATCGACAACACCGTCTCGTCCGGTCGAGCGTCAACGGCTCGCTCGCGCATCGCATTGGCCAACGTGCCGCGCATCTGCGCCCGCTCGAACTGCAGCCGGCCGAGGTCGTAGATCAGGCCACGAAAATGGAGCGTGATCCAGTTGACGACGCCGAGTCCCACCTCTCCATATCGCCTCTCATGCACGCGAACGTTGCGTCCGAGGTCGGCCAGGATCGCTTGGGACAGGCGGCCAGGGATGTCTCGCTCGCGGTGGTAGGCGCGGGTGTGCGGCAGCATGGCGACGAAGACATGGAGGTAAAGATGAGGCACCTGCCGTGCTAGCTCCTCGGGCAGCTCGGGGAACGGTGCCATGTCGGCAATGAGGCCGAGGTGGTTGATCAGGCGTGCGACGCACCGTTCAAGCAGCCACCATGCGTCGGGGTGGAGTGTCGGGTCCGGTCGGCTTGCTAGGACCTCGGCTATCGCGTGCTCGGGCACGTCGAGCCAGCGCAGTTCGTCAGCAAGTTCCTCACCCTCCGGAAGGCAGATGTCGAGCCCGGACACGTCGAGTGACGCCAGGTTTTCGAGCCAGGCATGGAAGCCGTTGTCGGGGACGGCAGCGCGCAGATACTCGGGAACGATGGTTCTCACGGCGACGCCAACCCGTCGGTTCTCCCACCGATGGACGGTCGTCGCCGGTGCCAATCCGTCGCCTGCTCGTAGTGCTGGGCGATCTCCGCGAGCCGCAGCTCGTCGTTCGGCTTGCCCACGAACGAGAGGCCGACAGGCATGCCGTCGTGGTCGAAGCCGCATGGCACGCTGAGCGCTGGTTGGCCGGTCGCATTCCACGGCATGGTGAGGCGTGTTAGGGCCGCGCCAACATTTTCTACTGCCCCACCCGAAAAGGTGACCTCCAGCCGCGCGGCGCTCGGTGCGACTGCTGGTGTCGTCGGCGCCACAACCGCTGCCAACTCGTGTTCTCGATAGATGTGGCGGATACTGTCCCGCGCGGCGCGTCGCGCCTCCTTCGCCCGCAGATAGGTATCGCCGGTCAGCAGCGCACCGACCTCGAACCGGTAACGCACGTCGTCACCGATGAGTTCCGGGTTCTCCCGGAGCAAGCGATGGTGCACCGCTGCCGACTCCACTCGGGAGATGAGAAGTGCCGAGGCCCGTGCCGCTTCCGCCAGCTGCCAGTCGATCTCCACCAGCTCGGCGCCCTGCTCTGCCAGCGCGCGTACCGCCTGCTCGAACGCCTCGGCAACTCCCGACTGCAGGCGATGATTGAAAAAGCCGCGCATAACGCCAAGGCGCACGCCGGTGAGCGAGGGCTCCACCGCCAGCCGGTCGAGGTGGGCGACCGCTTCCAGTACCTCGGCGTGTCGATTGGCGAGCACGAGATGCATCGCCACGGCGTCGGCTACCGTCCGCGTGATCGGTCCGACGGTGTCGAGCGAGACGGAGAGCGGGAAGGTGCCGGTGAGATCTAAGCTTCCGTAGGTCGGCTTCAGGCCGACTGTCCCGGTAACGGAGGCCGGAATGCGGATACTGCCGCCCGTGTCGCTCCCCAGCGCGCCGAGCGACGTCCCGGCGCTGACCGAGGCCGCCGAGCCGCCGGAGCTACCACCGGGCACACGGTGGGGATTCCAGGGGTTCCGCGCTGGCGCGCTCACGACACCCGCCGCGAATTCCTGCGTTACCGTCTTGCCCAGCAGCACCGTGCCGGCCTTTCGCAGGCGGTGCACTGGCTCAGCGTCTCTGTGAGCGACCGGCACGTCCTCCCGCGATGGGGAGTTGCAGCGCGTGGGGCTTCCGGCAACGTCAAAGATGTCCTTAATGCCGATCGGTACGCCCAGAAGCGGCGCCGTCGCCCCACCGGCGATCCGGCGGTCTGCTGTAACGGCCTGGGCGCGCGCCTCCGTGAAGCGCTCAACCCAGCCGTGGAGCACCGGTTCCGTCTCAACATATCGCTGATGGACCGCTGCGAGGAGCTCAACCGCCGAGAGTTTCCGGGCGCGCATCGCTGCAACGGCGGTCGTCAGTGTGATCGTGTCCAGGCTCAAACTACCCACGCCTGTTCTCCCTGTCGGGACCCGCCCAATCCGCGTCGAAGGTGTCAGCGCCCGCGGTTCCCCGCGAGCTTGCGTCGATGGCGTCATCGAGCGCGGCTACCGCGTCGAGAGCGGAATCGAGCTCGTCGCGAAGCCGCCTGGCTCGCTCTGCGTCTACCTGCAGCCCTGCGGTCTTCGCCATCTCCAGAACAGTCTCCGCCGTCGGACGCGTACGATTCCCTTGCATTCCTCTCCCCTCGCTGATAGCAGTCGCACCGCACATCCGTCCAGCCGTTCCTGCCCCGCATCCACGCTACGGCTATTGTCCCGGGCCGTTGGTCGAGAGATGCGACCGCGGGTACACTAGGATCGCACGCGCAACGGGCCTGTAGCTCAGCGGTAGAGCACGGGGCTCATAACCCCTTGGTCGCAGGTTCGAACCCTGCCGGGCCCACCGGGCGGCGATTCCAGACGGTGCGCAATGCACGTATGAGAGGTGCACGTGACTCAGGATCAGCAGACGCTATCGCTCACGACCGAAGAGGAAATCCGGGACTTCGCGATCACGATCGCAGACATCCTCGCTGATACCCCTGCATCCCATACCCGGGTCCTCGACATCCGAGGCATGTCGTCGCTGGCCGACTTCTTCATCATCACCACAGGAGAGAACGAGCGGCAGCTCCGCGCAATCTCGCGGCATCTTTCCGACGAGGTGAGCAAGCGCAAGATTCGCCCGGCGCGCGTCGAGGGGGAGCCAGCCTCCGGCTGGATTCTCGTCGACTACTTGGACGTGGTGGTGCATATCTTCGAAGCGGACATGCGGCAGTTCTATGACCTGGAGGAGCTCTGGCAGGACGCCACCGTCCTCCTCGAGATCCAATAGCGCGCCGTCATGCAATGCAAGACCCAACGCTGGAGGAGACACTGCTCAATGAAATCCGACAACAGCGTCCTGACGCTCGTGTTCGCCAGCATCGGGGCCGCCACAGTGGGGTTCGTTCTCGGTGCGGCGCTCGGCCGATCGCTCGTGCATCTCCTGTCGGTGGTCTGG
>DASYWL010000034.1:0-4811 GCA_035936055.1 Thermomicrobiales bacterium | reverse complement strand
GCTCGACAGCGCCCTGATGGTCGCGCGAGATATCGGCGACCGAACGCAGATCGCCAGCGCGCTCACGGGTTTGGCGCATATCGTTCATCTCGAAGGCGAGCACCGTGCCGCTGTCGACCTGATGCGGGACGCCATGCGCAGTTTCGAGCGAGGGAGGCATCTCGCCGCAGCGTTGATGTGTCTCGACGGCATTGCCAACATGGCGCTGGCGCTGGGGGATGGCAGGCATGCGGCGTGGTGTATCGGCGCGGTCGATGGCATGACGGAGCGAACCGGGTTTGCTCGCCAGGAGGCGGTCCAGGGCGAGCACCAGGCACGGGTCGACGCGGTGATCGCGGCGATCGGTAGGGACGCCTGGCACGAAGCCTGGGCGGCCGGCAGGGCGCTGGAGCCCGAGGCGGTGCTGGCGGACGCATACGCCTGGCAGCCCCCAATTGGCGTCGTGAGTTCTGGCACCACGACCGCTGTGTCGCGCATGCCGGAGGAGGCCGAACTCCTCTCGCCACGGGAATTGGAGGTGCTCCGATTGATGGCGGACGGTCTGACCAACCAGGAGATCGCCGAGGCGCTTTACCTCAGCCACCGCACGGCCACCAGCCACGCCAGCAACATCCTCGGCAAGCTTGGGCTCACCACGCGCACCGCAGCGGTGGCCTATGCCATCCGCAGCGGCCTGGCCTGAACGTCCGACCGTGATCACTCACGGGACGGAGTCGGGGCAACGATGGGGCGCCGGCGATAGCCGGCACGGTTCTACCTGCCGTGCCTCGGGATCCCCGGTGATCTGGAGGAGAGATCACAGCACCAGGGCGACCCCGACTATACAAACGACGAAAGCGGGAGCGCAGGAAGGAGAGGAGGCGACACCCCAGATCGTGCGATGTGTGGCGGGACAATGAGCGCATGCTGGAGTTACGGCCGACGACCGATCCGTGCGACCCGCTCGTACCACTCAGATAGGCGTCCGGCATGGCCAATCGCTCCGCTATCAGTCTTCGCTCGCTTGCGCCCGCCTCGTCACTGTCGCCATGGGGTCCTTGCCAGCAGCTCGCAGTCAGCAGCGTCAGCGCCGACCAGCTCATCCCCAACGCCAGCAGCAGTGGCGGCGGTGGTGGGCGCCAGCAGTCAGATTGAAGTAGCCGGAGATTACTGGGACAACCACGCCTTTGCTGATCACCATTCCCATTCTCGCGTGAGGCACCGTGCCGGAGGATAGATCGCCCGGCACGGTGTCACTGCGTCGCGGAGGTGACTGACGTCCGTAATTGGTGCATGCGACGCTGTCAGAGAAATACGTACTTTTTCGGATGCGCGCAGACTCGGGAGAGCGCACTATGGAGACAGGTGAAACGGACACGTGTCGCAGCCGGCACCATAGTCAGTCTTCAGCGGTTGGCTCGACGAGTGCGCACGATCAGTTTTCCAAGCGTCGATGATCGGCGGCGTCGCCCTTGCGACCAGCGGCCGAATCGGCAAAACCTCTCGGGCCGTTGCCCTCCGGACATTTTGCGGTCCGGGACGGCGGATGCGACAGTCAGCGCCCCGCCGGGTGCTGTGGCAATGGTCGGCCTCGATCCACGGTGATGCCGTGGCCCCCGCGGGGGCTTGTCCCCCCACCTCCCCCTTGATGACCCGAGCCGGTATCAGCCACCGGCCGGGTCGTCGTCATTCCAGGCATCATGCAGCCTTTGACCTCGATCTCGCAGGTGGATCCCTTGTGCCGGGGACAAAGGCCGGAGGTCGTGTACCAGTGGCCGGAATCATGCAATGAGACGATCGGTAGAACGACGGAGTCGCGCAGCAGCGGCGGGACTCCGTGCCGACGTAGTAGAGCGCAACAGACGAGGAGTACCGAATGGGACAAACGCGAACACCGGAGCTGAGCGATGTCACTAGGCACCCGGGACGGGACGCCACGGCGGCTTGGTGGCGTGGCGCAGCCATCGTCGGCATCGCCCTTCTGGTGGCGCTGACGGCTGCCGACCTCTTCTGGCTCCTGGTGGAGCCTTTGACGCTCGTGCTGGTGGCCATCGTCATCGCGCAGGCGCTGTCGCCCCTTGTCGCGTTCGTGGAGGAGCGGGGACTCGGGCACGGGGTTTCGGTGATCGCCGTCTACCTGGTGTTTGTCTCGCTCTTTGGCCTGCTCGGATGGATTCTGGTGCCGATGCTCATCACCGAGGGCCAGGCCCTCGTGAGCGATTTGCCAGCCATGGTTTCTCAAGCCAGGAGCTGGGTCAGTAGCGTTATCCCAAGGGATGGCAGTTCGTCCAACCAACTCATCAGTTGGGCGGAGACTGGTGTACAGAGATTCAGCAACCAGCTGCTGTCCTTGCCGATAACGATCTTTACCTCGCTGCTCGACTTCGTCGTGATCGTGTTCATGTCCGCCTACTGGTTGATCTTCACCCCTTCCCTGCGCCGATTCACCCTGTCCCTGTTTCCCGAGGAGAAGCGGCTGTGGGTTGACAGTGTGCTGGACGAGATGGGCGCCACGATGGGTGGTTTCGTTCGAGGCACCATCATCGACGGGGCGATCATCGCAGTTGCGGTGTACATCGGTCTTACGATCATTGGGCTAGAGTACGTCCTGCTGCTGGCTGTCATCTCTGGTATCGGCGAGCTCGTTCCGATCATCGGGCCGATCGTGGCCGCAGTGCCGGCGGTTGTGGTGGGGTTTCTCGACTCTCCGCAAAAAGCAGGCATCGTCCTCCTCTTCTTCCTCGTTCTGCAGCAGCTGGAGAGCAACCTGCTCCTCCCCCTGATCATGCACAACCAGGCGGATGTGCCCCCGCTGATGTCGCTGGTCGCCGTCGTCATCGGTGGAGCTCTCGGTGGAATTCTCGGAGCCATCCTGGCAATCCCGATCTTCGGCGCGCTGCGTATCCTGATCGTGCGCGTCGTCGCCCCCGCCGAACGCGATTGGACGGGGGTGGACGACGCGCCCCACGAGGTGGGCACGGAAGAAGAGACAGCCCCGGACGAAATCGTCGAGGAGGTCGACGAGGAAAAGGAGAACGGGCACCAGGACCACTCGGAAGCCCGCCGCACGAGCCGAAGCAAGAGCCGCTGACCGAGTGTCCTCTGCTGGGGCCTCGGGCAGACGATCGTGGAGGTGCGCATGGTCCGGCATGCGTGAGGTTGGATCGGGGTGGCATCATTCGCCCGGTGGGCGGAGGCCGTGCGAAGTGTGACCGTCCCGGGGAGGGGTGAGCGGTGAGCGATAACGTGATCTGGCCGCGCGAGGGTGATCTGGAGCAGGGGTGGTTCGCGGTGGACTCGCCTGCCGAGGGTGTCTGGCGGATTCAGGAGCCCCTGCACGACGAAAACGTGAAATCATTCCTCGTGGTCGGCAGCGAGCGCGCCGCTCTCATCGACACCGGCATGGGCATTGGCAACATCCGCGACGTGGTGGAGCGGATCACGTCACTCCCTGTCGTGGTGATCAACAGCCATGCCCATTGGGACCACATTGGTGACAACGCGCGGTTCGGCGAGATCTGGATTCACGAGGCCGAGGCGGGCGATCTCCTGACCGGCGTCTCCAACGACATCCTTCGTGACTGGTTTGGTCCGGATCGGCTGCTTGGCCCGCTGCCTCCGCACGTCGATGTCAGTACCGTCACCTACCCGCCGACGCCACCGACCGGCACGCTTCAGGGTGGGGAGGAGATCGACCTCGGCGACCGCAGTCTCGAGGTGATCCACAGCCCCGGCCACTCGCCGGGTGGCATTGCGCTCTGGGACGAGCGCAACCGTATCCTCTTCACCACCGATGTCGCCTACCCATGCATGCTGCTCGTGCACGACCGCAAGGACCTGCCGGTCTACCTGCAATCGTTGGAGCGGTTGCTCGCGCTCGATCCCTTACCCGAACTGGTGCTCGGCTCGCACTGCGACGTCGAGATGCCGGTGATCATGCTGGCAGCACAGCGGGATGCAATCGCAGGGATCATCGACGGCCAGGAGCCGACGCGCGAGGTCGAGGAGGGCCGCCTGCTCTGGGAGCTCGAGGGCTTCAGCGTCAAGCTCGGCTAGGAGGCGACGCAGGGAAGAAGGGACAGGGGGATGGGCGGACAGGACTACAACGAACTGGCGGGCGCCTATCGACGCCACCGGGAGCCGCACCCGGACGTGATCGACGCGCTCATCCCGCATGGTGAGGTGACGGAGACGAGCCACGTGCTGGAGGTTGGATGCGGCACCGGCAATTACATCCACGAGATTGCCCGCCGGACTGGCGCGACATGCACCGGTGTCGACCCAAGCCGCGAGATGCTCCGCCATGCCGAGTCACGGGCGGAACTGCCCATGAATCGCGGCGCCGGGCACCCGGAGGTGACCTTCGTCTTGGGATCGGCAGAGGATTTGCTGCTGGCAGATCGGCAGTTCGACCTGGTCTATTCGGTCGACGTGATCCACCACATCGATGACCGTGACGCCGCAGCGCGGGAGACGCGGCGCGTGCTGAAACCGGGCGGAATCGCAATGGTGGTGACGGAGAGCGAGGAGGATCTTCGTCTCCGCACGCCGCATGTGACCTACTTCCCGGATATCGTCGAGGTCGAGCTGCGCCGCTACCCGTCGATCGAAACGATTCAGCGAGAGTTGGCGGCAGCAGGACTCGAGATTGGCGAGACGATCGGCGTCTCACGGCCCGTCGAGGTGACGGAGACCGCGCCATTCCGCGACAAGGCCTACTCCTCACTGCACTTGATTGATGAGGAATCGTTCAGGGATGGTCTCGCGCGGATGGAAGCCGACGTCAGCGTGGGCCGATTCCAGGTGAGCGTCGATACACCATCGTTACGGCC
>DASYWL010000033.1:0-5574 GCA_035936055.1 Thermomicrobiales bacterium | reverse complement strand
ATGGTATGCAGCGTCGAGAAGACATCGCTCTCCACGAGGTGGTGAAAGCGTAAGGCACGATTGCTCCGGTAGACCCGCGTGGCTGCGCCCAGAGTGGGGCCCAGCATCACCGACACAGGTTCCCCGAGAACAGGGGGAGATTCTGACAGACCCGCCTGCAGATGGGCGGGCGTCGTCACGGGCGCCGCTGTTCGATCGGGCCGGTTAACCGTCGATTCAATCCCCCATCGGCCATTCGCGGCTCAGCATGACGGCTGGGTTGGTCACAGGAATCGAATGTTGCCTGCCACAACGAACTCGCGCACTGGCGGCGCAGGACTACAGGTGATCATCGCGCTGACTGGTTCACCTTACACAGGCATCATCGAGGAAACCGGACACCGAGGGCCGAGTCTACGAGCTTGCGTGGGATTCCGTGGGGTGGTGTCAGTCGGTGGTGTTGGTGATGTAGGTGTCCAAGTCCTCGATCTCGAGGGGGCCGAAGACGATCTGGTTGATCATTCCCTCGGGGGTGATAAAGAACGTCGCCGGGTAGCCGGGCACCCCGAACGCCTTTTCGATCTGGCCGCTCAGGGAGTCGCCGCCCTCCGTGTCGCGGCCGATGGGGTAGGTGATGCCGAACTCCTCGACGAACGCCTCGGCCGCGTCCTGCTTGTCGTTCTTCGCGCCGACGCCGACAAAGACCACCTCGTCACCGGCGTGCGCCTCGGCGCTCTCCTGCAGCGCCGGCATCTCCTCACGGCAGGGGGCGCACCATGATGCCCAGAAGTTGACGACCACTGTGTTGCCGCGCAGTTCCTCCAGCGAGACGGTGCCCTCGCCGTTCATCAGCGCGAGTTCGAACTCTGGCGCCGGCCGCGGGTCCTGCAGCTCGCCGGTCGTCGTTGAGCTCGGGAGCCCGTCAGTCTCGTCGTCGGCGTTGTCCTGGTCCATTACCCAGATCACGCCGAGCGTCACAAGGATCAGCAGTGCCAGCCCGATCGGCGAGAGGCGCCCCCAGCGACCATAGCCGATGCGTCCCTGCTGCTCCCGGTCAGGATCGGTGTCGTCGTCAGCGAGGGTCGGCACCGGCTCGCCGGCACTGGGTGCGGGCGGGCGGATGGCATTGGCATCGGGGCGGGTCGAATCGGTCATGGGATGGGACGTCCTGCAATGAAGGTTACGGGAGATCGGTGAGCGCTTCGGCGACCTCGTTGGCCAGTGCCTGATCGCCACCGACGAGGATCGTCATGACGTTGCTGTGCTCCGCCATCCAGAGTGGTTCACCATTGTCATTGATCACTGTGCCCGAGGGTGTCGTGAGCGTCATGGTTTCGAGATCGACACGCTCGCTCGCGGCCTCGCGGGCGGCGATTCGCTCCTCCGCGCCAGCGCCAGTGAAGATGAAGACGAAGAGCAGCGCGTCATCGAGCTGCAGCGCCTGCCCCGGGGCATTGAACTGATCTGTGCTCGCCGTGGCCGGGTTCCGGCTGTAGGTCCAGTCGTCGTTGCGCTCCTTGAGCACGCTCAGCACATGCGCGAGGTCGATGTCTTCAATGCGCTCCGCCGGCGGTGGCTCGCCGGGCCTCGACTCGGAGTCATCGGTGTACCACACCCAGATTGCGGCGGCGGCGAAGCCGATGGCCGCGATGAAAAGGACCGTGCTCAGCAGATTTGCGGACCGCGATCTCTGCGGCAGTGTAGATCTTCGTGCCATGGTGCCTCTGTGCGCGAACCGTCGGGGCAAGGCTGCGATACCGATACGGTATCCCATGCACCCCACAAGGATTCTACGTTCTCAGCCAAGGCGCGGTTGCCTTGCCAGGTATCACCCTCCACAGGCAATTCCTGCCCATCGGCCCCAAATGCGGCCCATCTATGAGCAGGTAGCGCACCCATTCCCAAACTGTAACGATTCTGTAACGACTTCAGCCCATTCTTCACGTTCCTGATATGGGAATTCATTTGCCCGCATGCTACGATTTTCTCGAACCTCTGGCGGTGATATCATTCGCTGCATGAGAGGACGAACCGCATGATCACCTAAAGAAGGAAGATCCATGAAGGCACGCAAGACTCCGTTCACCCGTCGTAACTTCGTTGGCAGCCTCGGCGCGACTGCTCTCGCCGCACCGGTAGCGCTTGCCGGACAGCGAACTATGGCTTCCGAGGGGCATGGCGACGACGACGGCGAGCTGACCGTCGACGAGATGGACGAGATGCACCGGGAGGGCATCCAGTCCTTCCCGGCACCGACCGAAGGTCTCGGCAACCAGCCGCTCGAGTACACCATGGATGGCGACGTCAAGGTGTTCGAGCTGACCGCCAGCGTCTTCGACTGGGAGTTCCGCCCGGGCGAGTACGCCGAGGCGTGGGGCTACAACGGCGCCGTGCCGGGCCCCGAGATTCGCGTCACCGAGGGCGACAAGGTGCGCGTGCATCTCACCAACGAGCTGCCCGAGAGCACGGCAATCCACTGGCATGGACTGGTCGTCCCCGTGAAGATGGACGGCGTTCCGTTCATCACCCAGCCACCGGTCAAGCCGGGCGAGACCTTCACCTACGAGTTCACCATTCGCGAGGGCAACAGTGGCTCGCACATGTACCACTCGCACCACAACTCGGCGTTCCAGGTGACGCAGGGCCTGCTCGGCGCGTTCATCGTTGAGCCGAAGGATCCGTCGAACGAGCCGGAGTACGACAAGGAGTACACGCTGATCCTGAACGACGGCCCCATCGGCGGATTCTCGATCAATGGCAAGAGCTTCCCGGCAACCGAGCCGCTGACCGCCAAGCAGGGCGAGAAGATCCGGGTCCGGTATATGAACGAGGGGCTGATGATCCATCCGATGCACCTGCACGGCATGCCGATGACGGTGACGCACAAGGATGGATACGCGCTGCCGCAGCCGTTCGTCTGCGACACGCTCAACATCGCCCCCGGTGAGCGCTGGGATGCCATTGTCGAAGCCACCGAGCCGGGCACGTGGGCCTTCCACTGCCACATCCTCAGCCATGCCGAGAGCAAGCACGGCATGTTCGGCATGGTCACTGCGCTGATCGTCGAATAGCCCAGCGCGTATCATCGACAACACAGCATCCGTGAGAGGGGCTGACCACCGGGCCGGCCCCTCTCCTGTCTACGGAGGGAACGGCACGGTGGTCACGATCGAGACGCACGAGCAGGCGCTGGCGGCGATCCACGAGCGCTCCGGATACGACCGCGGTTTCATCAGCAACCCCTTCGCTGGTGACGACGCCGCGCGCCTCGGGCTGAAACGTACGCAGGCGATGCTCGACCGTCTCGGCAACCCCGAGCGGTCGTACAAGATCGTCCATGTCGCCGGGAGCAAGGGCAAGGGCTCGACCTGCGTCTTCATCGACGCTATCCTGCGCGCCACCGGACGACGGACCGGCCGCTATCTCTCACCGCATCTTCACTCGTGGCACGAACGTTTCGTTGTCGACGATCGATCCATCACGCCCGAAGCGTTTACCACGCTCACCGCCGACAGCATCGCCGCCGCTGAGGCCATTGAGACGGCCTCACCCGAGCTGGGCGAGGTAACCGCGTTCGAACTGGCCACTGCGATGGCACTGCTCCATTTCCGGCAGGAAGGGTGCGAAGTCGCGGTCGTCGAGGTCGGCCTCGGCGGCACGCTGGACGCAACCAATGTCGTCGACCCCGCTGTCTCGGTCATCACCCCGCTCGACTACGAGCACACCGCCATCCTCGGCGACACCATGGCGGAGATCGCCGCCAACAAGGCCGGCATCATCAAGCCGGGGCGACCCGTGGTCTCCGCCGCCCAACCGTCAGATGGCATGCACGTGATCGAGCGCCGGGCCACCGAACTCGGCTCGCCGCTGCTGGTTGCGGGGCGTGACTGGCGAACCACCGGCACCGACCGCGCATTTGGCGCCGAGGGGCCGTGGGGCACCTTCCGGGAGCTGGCGACTGCGTTGCCGGGCCAGCACCAGGTCGACAATTCCGGACTCGCCATCGCTGCCACCTACCTGGTCGACCCGACGACCACCGAGGCGGTCGTCCGTGCCGGGCTGCTGGGCGCCCACCTGCCCGGCCGTTTCGAGGTCGTGCCGCTGCCGGATGGACGGGCGGCCGTGCTCGACGGCGCACACACGCCAGCCGCCACTCGAGCCCTCGCGGCTGCGCTGCGGGATCGCTTCCCCAACCAGTCGGTGACTGTGGTGGTCGGTATGCTGCGCGACAAGGATCCCGGGCCGGTGATCACCCCCCTCCTCGATGTGGCCGACCGCTGGATCGCCGCCGCGCCGAACTCCCCGCGCGCCCTGCCCGCCGAGACTGTCGCTGCGGCGATCGAGGCCCTCGGCGGCCGATGCGAGGTAGCGGCCGATGTCGCCAGCGGTATAGGGGCGGCGCGGGAATATGCCGAATCGGTGATCTTCGTGACCGGCTCCCTCACCACCGTTGCCGAGGGACGGGTAGCGCTCGGGCTGGGCTGACAGCGCTGCTCCCGATTTCGCCCGAATTTCCGCAGTCCGTGTGTGCCAACCCGCCATGCTTGCGTCCGAATTTGAGCATTTGTTCACGTTTCATGCTTAAATCGAGATAGTGTGATATTATCATACCGACGGTGGGAGACATCGGGGTTTTCCATCCGCACGTAATGCAACGCCAGGAGATCGCACTGATGAAAACACTTCGCAAGCTGTTCACTCGTAAGAATGCCAATGGGGCCCGCCGTTTCGATCGCTACTACGGCCAGGTCGTCCACGCCGGCTCCGGGTACCCGACCGCCGACGAGGCGCGCCGTGACATGCGTGATCACGATCGCATGCTGATCGGGTTCGGCCTGCCGCGCTAGGCTGCCGATATCACAGTTTGGTGATACTGCCCTCGGGTCGGCCATCCCGACGGTCCGTCCCCGGCCTGCACGGCATTTCGCACTCAAGAGATGCCTAGCTCACCCCCGACCGGTCCTGCACCGGCCGGGGGTGAGCGTTTGCAGGCAAACCCCTGTGCCGACTATCCCCAATTCTGGCAAGAGGTGTGGTCGGGCCAACCGCGCCGAATCCCCACCGGCCTGGGCTGGTGGCACGCTGCCTCCAGGAACCTGAATCGCTACCCGCCGGACATGGCACCGACGATCCAGAACGGCTCCTTGCCGGTAGCCACCGCCTCCGGCAGCGGGTCGTCGATCGGATCGTGTGAGAGGTCCTGCTCACAGGCGAAGAAGCGGACCATCGGGCGGCGCTGCTTTGTCTGATGGTCGCGGATCGTGCCTTTCAGCATCGGGTAGGTGGCCTCCAGCGCGTCGACGATGCTGCGTGCTGTCACCGGTGCGGCGACGTTGTCGAGTGACACCTCGTGCTCAGTGCGTGCCAGTGTGCGCAGGTGGGCCGGAAGAATGACGCGGATCATGGCAGGGTTTGCACCTCCACGGAGAGCACCTTCGGCAGGTTGCTCGCGGTGGCATGCCAGGTGTCGCCACTGTCCGGCGAGACATAGACCTGCCCGCCGGTGGTCCCGACGTAGATGCCACAGGCGCCGAGCGTGTCGACCGCCATCGCGTCGCGCAGCACATTGACGTAGCAATCCTCCTGCGGCAGGCC
>DASYWL010000032.1:0-4007 GCA_035936055.1 Thermomicrobiales bacterium | reverse complement strand
GGGCTATACTTGAGGGTCAGGAGTTGCGGTCCCGGACCCAGCAGGCCTCGTTTCCTCGCGGAGAAGCATCCCACATGGCTGCCACGATGCAGAGTATCAGCGTAAATCTCAATGAGCTGGAGCGGCGGTACACCGAGCTCGGCCATCTTATGGCCGACCCGGCGGTGGCGACCGATCCTGAGCGCCTGATGGCGCTCGGCAAGGAGCGGTCCGATCTCGAGGCGATCGTGGGGGCATGGCGGGAGTTCCGCACGAATGAGGAGGAGATTGCCGAGGCGCGCCTGATGACCGAGGACTGTGATCGGGAGATCGCCGAGCTCGCCCACGAGGAGTTGCGCGAGCTGCGCAGGCGGCAGGCGGAACTGGAAGGCAACATCCAGCGGCTGCTCGTGCCGAAGGACCCCAACGACGAAAAGGACGTCATCGTCGAGATCCGTGCCGGTACAGGCGGCGACGAGGCGGCGCTCTTCGCGGCCGACCTCTTCCGCATGTACACGCGGTACGCCGAGCGCCAGCGGTGGAAGGTCGATGTCATGTCGGCCACCGAGACCGACGGCGGCGGGTTCCGGGAGATCATCTTCGAGGTCCGTGGCGACGGCGCCTACAGCTACCTGCGATACGAATCCGGCGTGCACCGCGTGCAGCGCGTGCCACAGACGGAGAGCCAGGGGCGCATCCACACCAGCACGGCCAGTGTCGCTGTGCTGCCGGAGGCCGAGGAAGTCGACCTGCAGATCAACGAGAACGACCTCCGCATCGACGTTTTCCGCTCCTCGGGGCACGGCGGCCAGAGCGTCAACACGACCGACTCGGCGGTGCGCATCACGCACGTCCCGTCCGGCATTGTGGTGAGCATGCAGGACGAGAAGTCGCAGCTGAAGAACAAGACCAAGGCGATGAGCGTGCTGCGATCGCGGCTCTACGAGGCCGAGCAGCAGCGGCTCGCCGAGGAGCGGGGCGACGTGCGGCGATCGCAAATCGGCTCCGGCGAGCGCAGCGAGAAGATCCGCACCTACAACTTCCCGCAGGACCGCATCACCGACCATCGCATCAAGAAGAGCGTCAGCAACATTCCAGCCGTGCTCAACGGGGAACTGGATGAGCTGATCCAGGATCTTCGCGCCGCCGACGAGGCCGAGCGCCTGGCGGAGGCCGGCCTGGCCCAGGACGCCTCCGCGGCGGTGTAGGAAGATTCGGACGACCAGGTAGGCCCGCCCTGCAAATGGGCGGGTTTCCGTTTCGAGAGGCTGCGGCATCGCAGCAGGCCCACCCCGGGTCGTCGTGAGCGTAGTCGTCAGGATGGGCAGGCAAAGGTTTGTTGACGCCCACACCGGCTCCCGCGCGCTCGCGGCATGGGGTACAAAGCGTCTTTCCATGTGCCTCTGCTACCCAGGCTCAACAGCGAAGACACGAGTCGCGCCGCCGCTGCCACCGCAAACAGCCTTTGCAGGTCGCTGGCCCCGCAGGGACTATCATGGCCTGAGCGAAATAGTGTCGTTGCGTCTATCGTAGCGTCTTCCGAGCCGGTATCGTGCAGAAAGGCCCGATCCGCTGACCTCCCACGCCGACCTCATTGCCGAGGCGACCGAGCGTCTCCAAAGCACCAGCACGAGCGCCCGGCTCGACGCCGAGGTGCTGCTGCGTCACGTCACTGGTCTCGACCGCACAGGGCTCTTCCTCGCACTCAGGGAAACCGCCAGCGCCGACACACAGGAGCGGTTCCGATCGCTCGTCGATCGACGTTCGGCGGGTGCGCCGATCGCCTATCTCACCGGCACGCGCGAGTTCATGGGGATGCCGTTCGCGGTGACACCGGATGTGCTAGTGCCCCGTCCCGAAACGGAGCTCCTGGTCGAATGGGCGCTGGCGATGCTGCCACGGTTCGACCACCGGCCGCTGCGGGTGGCCGATGTCGGTGCCGGGTCCGGCGCGATCGCGGTATCGGTCGCGGCGCTGGCAGAGGTGCCAGTGACGATGACGGCCGTTGAGCCGTCGGCGGGCGCACGGGAGGTGATAGCCCGCAACGCCGACTCGCTCCTCCCGCCGGAGCGGCGACTGCGATTCCGGATTACCGACGACGACCTGCTGGCAACCACGGTGGGTCCCTTCAAGCTCGTGCTCGCCAACCTCCCCTATCTCACGCCAGCGCAGATCGCGGAGAATCCGGATCTCGCTGCCGAGCCGCGTTTGGCGCTGGACGGCGGGCCAGACGGGCTCGACCTGATCAAGCGGCTGATCAAGCAATTACCGGAGCGGGCGGCACCGTCATGCGCGACCGGGCTGGAGGTCGACCCGTCGCAGGCGAGACGAGTCCGGGCGCTGCTGGAAGCAGCGCTGCCCGACGCCGAGGTATCCAGCATCCGGGACTACGCCGGCTTCGAGCGGCACATCGTCGCAACGAGGCTCAAGGACTGATCCGACTTGCGGTCAACCATTGCTGGCCCGAGCATGACATGACGGGGAGACGGCACGCGCGGCGTAGCATTCGTCAACCTCATCGTCGTCGACCCCTCCGCTGGTGCCTCCGGCAGTTGGCTCCACAATACATTCCAGAAGCCTCCGATGGACCGCTTCGGGGAACACCTGCCAGTCGTCGGGGGTATCGAGATCGTGCCGGAGCCCAGAGGTGTCGACCATCGTCCACCTCACCCCCAGACGGTCGATCTCCGCGATGTGACGCGCCGCGCTCCGGGGACCGAAGGCGAACTGCAGACGTTCACCGGGACCGCAGAGCCGCAGCAGCAGGGCATTCGTGCCGGTGCCATGACGGTCGGCCGCGATGACCACCGGGGCGGATTCCGCAAGCAGCGCCCCCACATCGCCCGGTACCAGCATCGGCAGGTCGGGCAGCAATATCAGCACCTGATCGTACCCGCCGGCGACCGCCCGGTCCCGTCCCAGCTCGATAGCGGCGTTGAGCCCCTCGCCCGGCTGTGCTGCCACGGTGCATGAGGGCGATTCTGTGATCTGGTCGGGCACCGCGTCGGGATCGCGGGTGACTATGAGCGTGTGATCGACGACTCCGGATTGCTCGATGGCATCGAGCACGTGCAGGAGCATGTGCCGCACCAAGCAGACACGAGCGCCGGCACCGAAGAGCGGTGCCAGCCGAGTCTTGGTGCGCATGGCACCCCGGACCGGGATCACCGCGAGCGTGCGACTCACCGGGGCACCCACTCCACATCGAGAATCTCCCGGGCGAGCCGCATGCGATCATCGCGACCGCCCATGATCGTGTTCCGCACGTCCACGGCGAGTCCGGCTCCACGGATGTCGTCTGCGAATGCCGCATCTTCGGCGTCGATCACGATCCCGTCGATGAGCCCCTCGTAGTACCGAGCCACACCTCGGGCAGAGACCTCCACCCCCTTCGAGGCGAGCATCCGGTCGGCTGGTCCCTTGAGCGCCTTGCCGCCCACGATCGGGCTGACGGCAACCACCGGCGCCGGTGACGCCATGATCGCATCTCGTACGCCGGAGAGGGCGAGAATCGGCTCGATGCTCACCAGGGGGTTGGACGGACAGAAGAGAATCAACTCCGCCTCGGAAATAGCCATGATCACCCGATCCGATGGTCTGGCACTGTCGATGCCGGCGAAGCGCACATCCAGGACCTCGTCAGCGTGCCTCCGCGCCACGAAGTAATCCTGAAACGCCAGCCAGCCATCGGCGGTACGCACCTCCGTGGCCACACGGTCGTCGGTCATTGGCAGGATGGGCATGCGGACCCCAAGGCTGGAAGCGAGCCGGAGGGTGACATCCGTGAGCATACGGCCCTCATGGAGGGCATGCGTGCGCAGGATGTGTGTGGCGAAATCCTGATCGCCCACGAGAAACCAGGGATCATCGCCGTACCGGGCGATCGCGTCGAGCGTCGCGCGGGTGTCGCCCTCGATGCCCCAGCCGGTCGCAGGGTTGGCGATCCCGGCGAGGGTGTACATGACGGTGTCGAGATCCGGGCTGATATGCAATCCGTAGAGTTCGAAGTCGTCGGCGGTGTTGACGAT
>DASYWL010000031.1:0-2500 GCA_035936055.1 Thermomicrobiales bacterium | reverse complement strand
CAGCGCCTGCACCTGACCTTCGGCGAGGAGGCTCCGGACGCCAACACCAACGCGGAATCAGCCCTCGCGAAACACCCACACGCGCGCATCGAGCAGCCGGACGGAACCCACTTGACGATCACCTTCGACAGCCGCGAGGCGACCTCCGGCGAGCTGATTCGCGACCTCGCAACCGCCCTGCCGATTGCCGATATCCGCATCGAGGAGCCGAGCGCGGAGTCGATCATCCGCAAGCTCTACGAGGGCTCGCTCCACTTCGACGACGCGGTGGTGACGGCGCCATGAACGAGAGCGCCCGGACCGCGCCGTGGCCGAAGTACCTCTCGATCGCCATGACATCGTTCCAGCAGGCGATCGCCTACCGCGTCACCACGATCCTCAACATCGCCATCACGTTCATCTGGGTCTTCATCCTCTACTACCTGTGGCGCGCCGCCTTCTCCGAGCGAAACCTGATCGCTGGCTACACCTGGGCCGACATGCGCACCTACGTGCTGCTCGCCTACGGCATCAACGCGCTCGTCGGCTGGCGCGTTGGCTCGGTGATGATGGGCGCGATCCGCACCGGAGAGATCCTGCGCGAGCTGGTCCGCCCGCTCAACTACTGCGTCACCCAGCTCGCCCTGGCCGCCGGCTTCACCGTCACCGAGGGATTCATCAGCCTCATCTTCACGCTCGTGCTCGGCATCTTCGTGCTCGATATCCGGGCTCCCGCCTCGTCGGAGATGGCCCTGCTCTTCGCCCTCAGCGTCCTTGTCGGCTTCGTCACCAAGGCGCTGATCGTCTTCACCGTCTCGCTGCTCACCTTCTGGACGCTCAACGGCGTTGGGCTCATGTGGGCCCAGCAGGCGGTCATCGCCATCCTCGCCGGCACGCTCGTTCCGATCGACCTCCTGCCGGGCTGGCTGCGGGTCGCCGCCGAGGTGCTGCCCATGCGCGGCATCGTCTACACACCGATCACCCTCTACCTCGGCAAGGCCGAGGGATGGACGGTCGTCCAGATGCTTGGCATGCAGCTCGCCTGGTTGGTGGCGCTGTGGGTCTTCGCCAACTGGGCGTGGCGCGCGGCCTTCGACGCCGTCGAGATCCAGGGAGGGTGACCGGTGAACGCCGCCATCCCGTCGATCGCGCAGGTACGCAGAAACGCGCGGCTCTACCTCACCCTCCAGCTGGTCCAGCTTCGGGCCGCGGTTGAGTACAGTGGCGACTTCTGGATCGGCATCATCGGCGCGATGCTGCAGCAGGCAGCCGGACTCGTCTTCATCGCCGCCCTCTTCACCCAGATCCCCGAAGTCGGGGGCTGGACCGCTTGGAATATCGCAATCCTCTACGGCTTGGCGATGATCCCGAAAGGGCTGACCGAGTTTCTCTGCGACGGACCATGGATGCTGCGAACGCAGGTAAACACCGGCGAGTTCGACCGCGTGCTGGTCCGCCCCATCTCCCCGGCGTTGCAGTCCGCCACGGCGATCGCCTCCATCCACGGGTTTGGACAACTCATCCTCGGTGTTGTCGTGCTGTGGGCCGGTATGAGTCGTTCCGAGATGACGTTCACTTGGTGGACGCTGCCCTTCCTGCTGGTGACGATCGCCGCGAGCGCGGTGATGATCGGTGCGCTCAACTACGTCATCAACATGATCGGCTTCTGGGAGCCATCGGCCCAGAGCGCGCTGCCCACGCTGGTCGCGCTCATGATCGACTTCGCGAAGTTCCCGCTCGACGTCTTCAATCTGGTGATCCGCGGCCTCGTCACCGTGGTGATCCCCTACGCCTTCATCAGCTACTTCCCCGCCCTCCTGCTCCTCGACCGCGACGCCCCATGGCGCTGGCTCGGCCTCGCCACGCCGCTGGTCGCCGCGCTCGTCGTCGCCTTCACCGCTTGGCTGTGGAGCAAGGCCCTCAACCGCTATCAGGGCGTCGGGCATTAGCGGGGTCCCAACAGTTCACCCGATGTCGACTCCCTGGTTGCCTCCCGTACGTGGCATGAGCCGTGGCCGGGAATTTGCCGTCTCGTCCCATGACGCTATGATGCAGGGACAGGCCGACCACACCGACCATGACAGGAGGCAACACGATGGCCGAGATTACCAACACCGCCGATGCCCTAGAGGCGATCCGCAAGGTTCGCCAGGTCCGCCAGTACGAGCCGGGCAGCGTCAGCGATGAGGACCTGAACAGGATTCTCGAGATCGCTCGCTGGTCGGGCAGCTCGCGCAACACCCAACCGTGGCGCTTCGTCATTGTCGAGGACAAGGACGTGCTCGCGCGCCTCGCGGAATTGCGACCGAACATCACCTGGGTCGCCAATGGTGCCCTCGCGATCGCCCTCGTCTTCCCCGGCGAGAACGACATCCACGAGGCCTACGACGAGGGCCGTGTCAGCGAGCGCATCATGATCGCCGCCGAGATGCTCGGCCTCGGTGCCGGCACTGCGTGGTTTGCCGAGAACGAGGGCGTCGCCAAGCAGATCCTCGGGGTCCCGGACGACATGGTGCTCCAC
>DASYWL010000030.1:0-3060 GCA_035936055.1 Thermomicrobiales bacterium | reverse complement strand
CCCCCACCCCGCCGGTCTCGCGCCGGACTCGCAATCGGGCCGGGACCACCCGACTGTCGTTGAAGACGAGCAGATCACGCGGGCGCAGGAGGTCTGTCAGGCAGGCGAAGCGACTGTGAGTGATAGTCTCGGACCCTCGCTCGAGCACCAGCAGGCGACTGGCGGCCCGCTCCTCGAGCGGAACCTGCGCGATCAACTCTCCCGGCAGGTCGTAGTCGTAGTCCGCCATGCGGATATGGGACTGCTCGTTTCGCTCGTCACTCATTCGTCGGTGCTGAACAGCGCCTGCTGCGCCGAGAACGCCTCGATCGCCTCCGGAATCTCGATGCCGAGGTGCTCGTAGGCGAGCCGCGTCGCGACTCGGCCGCGCGGGGTGCGCTGGAGAAAGCCGAGCTGGATGAGATAGGGCTCGTAGACATCCATGATCGTGTCCGACTCCTCGCTCGTCGCAGCGGCGAGGGTGTCGATCCCGACCGGACCGCCCTGGAACTTCTTGATCAGGGCCAGCAGGATCCGGCGGTCAACCTCGTCCAAGCCGAGCTGATCGACCTCCAGCAGGTCGAGCGCCGAGTTGGCGATCTCGTCGGTTACCGCACCGGCACCTCGCACCTGCGCCACGTCCCGGACGCGCTTGAGCAGCCGGTTCGCAATGCGCGGCGTGCCCCGCGACCGCGTGGCGAGCGCGCGAGCGCCATCATCCTTGATCTCGACATCGAGGACCTGCGCCGACCGCCGGATGACCTGCTCCATCGCGTCGTCGTCGTAGTAGTCGAGGCGAAGCACCGCGCCAAAACGGTCCCGCAGCGGGCCCGTCATCAGCGCGAGCCGCGTGGTTGCACCGACGAGCGTGAATCGCGGGAGGTTGATCCGCATCGTACGCGCCGAGGGGCCCTTGCCGATCACGATGTCGACCGCGTAGTCCTCCATCGCCGGGTATAGCACCTCCTCGACCACTCGGTTGAGCCGGTGGATCTCGTCGATGAACAGCACGTCGCCCTGCTTGAGGTTGGTCAGGATCGAGACGAGGTCACCCTGCCGCTCAATTGCCGGACCGGAGGTCACGCGGAGATTGACACCCATCTCGGTGGCGATGATCGATGAGAGCGTCGTCTTGCCGAGGCCCGGCGGGCCGTAGAGCAGGATGTGATCGAGCGCCTCTTCCCGCGCTCGCGCCGCCTGGATGAAGATCCTGAGATTGTTCTTGACCCGATCCTGCCCGATGTACTCATCGAGGCTCCGCGGGCGCAGCGAGCGATCGAGCCGGGCATCCTCCTCCCGGTTCTTTCCGCTCATCATGCGCGACTGCTGCGACTTCTCCGACATGGCGCGGCGACCTTCTCTGCTCCGTGGGACCAACCAGGCCCGTCATGCTCTCCCGCAAGTATAGCGCGAATAGAACGCCTGTTCGTATCATCCACCCATGCCGTCGGCCGCGGGTGTCGCGACCGGCGACGCCGATGTGCCTGAGAACGACGCAAGCTGATTGCGCGCCTGCTCCGCGAGGAAGGAAATCGGGTCTGACTCGACTGCCCGCTCGTACAGTTCCCTGGCCTGCTCCTCTCGGGGCGGGTCCCAGCTCATGTAGAGCTCGGCGAGGTAGTATTGCGCCTCCTGGCTGTCAGGACGCATCTCCAGCACTCGTTCGAACTGGAGCTCCGCGTCGGCCCGGTAGCCGCCATCGGCGAGCGCCCGGGCGAAGTCGAGCCGCACCGAGGAGTCGTTCGGTGCCAGTTCGATTGCCTGCTCGTAGTACGAGACAGCGTCGTCGAGCCGTCCTGAATTGCCGAGCACGTTGGCGAGCAGCAGCACGTTTTCGACGTCGTCCGGATTGGCCTCGACCGTCGCCTCCAGCTCCTCGATCAGCTCGTCGTTGCGGTCGACGATATTCTGCACGTCGTCGGCGTCGTTCAGCCCGAAGAGCTCGTCGAATGGAATCAGGACGAGCGATCCGGCGAGCAACGAGCAGGTGAACAGCATCGCCAGCGTGATGAATCCGATCTTCATCATGCGGCTGGTGCCCAACTGCTCCGTGGCGGGCTTCCTCTGAGCGGGGCGCCTTCGGTCCGGGGGGCGGCGAACGGGTCGGGAACGGGCCAAGCTGGTCACTCCTGAGGGTACTCTGGCGGGTATCGGCAGAGGTGCCGGGGCAACGATACCACCCGCCACCGCACTTGGCGTGGCTCCCCACCTTTGCTATACTACGTAACGCTGCGCCGCGGGAAGCGGACGCCGACCTAGCTCAGTGGTAGAGCAGCTGTTTCGTAAACAGCAGGTCGTGGGTTCGAATCCCACGGTCGGCTCCACAAGCTCGTGGAGCATCCGCACGCGCCGAAGTGGCGGAACCGGCAGACGCGCTACGTTCAGGGCGTAGTGGGGGCAACCCCGTGGGAGTTCAAATCTCCCCTTCGGCACCATGACAACGGCGGCCGACTCGACCAACGGAAATGTGGTGGGTCGGACGCAGCACGTTGGCATGAGAAGAGATCATCGGAAGTCTGGGGTGATGGTCGCTGGCCCCGCGAGGGCCAGAGGAAAGTCCGGGCTGCAAAGAGCGAGGGTGCCTGGCGAAAGCCAGGGCAGCGGAATGATGTTCCGTTGACAGTCCAGATCGGCACGCGCCAACCGGCGCGTGAGAGCAACAGAGACCAAGGCTGCGCAAGCAGAGTGAAAAGGGCAATCCTCCCCGCAGCAATCTCCGATTCGGCCGCCAGCAGGTTGCTCGCCGAGGCCGGAAGTCGAGAGCCGTCACCGAGGCGACGAGGTGACCGACATTCGTCGAGAGAGATGACCATCCGAGAACAGAACCTGGCTTACCCCCTTTCTCTCCGTTGATCGCCATGGTGCCTATAGCTCAATCGGTTAGAGCGCTTGTCTGTGGAACAAGAGGTTACGGGTTCAAGTCCCGTTAGGCACCCCACCAGGCACCAGTCATAGCAACGGAATCGGGCACCGACGGGGTGCCCGATCGTGTGTCCGACGCGAAATGTGTCCCTAATGTGTCCATGCCGGTGCGGCGGGGCCGCGTTGGGGTCGGTTTGTCGTCGCACCTCGGGACACATG
>DASYWL010000029.1:0-5757 GCA_035936055.1 Thermomicrobiales bacterium | reverse complement strand
CAAGCAGCGAGAGCGGCAGCGTGGCGAGCCAGTTGAGCCAGCCGAGGAACGGGAAGAGCCCGATGAGCAGGAACACGCCCGCAACGAGGGACAACCCGCAACCCAGTGTGTTCATGGAGATCGTATCCTTTCGGTCGTCGTTGTTTCGCCCGTGCCAGCCGGCACGGGCCTGCGTTCAGGATACGAAAGCAGCGACGGATCGACGGTAGGGCCAACCATACCTTGGTTGAAAGTTGAAAGCGGTGCGGCTGATGGCAGGAGACTTGCAGGGATGCGGTAAAATAGAGAGCGGGATTGGACGAGCAATACCTGCGGATTCGCTTTTGATGCCTTCGCCAAAGATATCGGCGAGCGGACGGCTGCAATCGCAGGACATCACACAGGAGAGGACAGCATATTGGCGAGGAAACCGCAGACACCAAAGGGCAAGCAGGGCAAGGGCCCGAACACCGCGACGTCGGAGGGCCCGCGTCGCACCAATCCTGACGCCATCGCCGTTGAGGGCAAGGTCGTCGAGGCGCTGCCGAACGCGATGTTTTCGGTGGAACTCGAGAACGGACATACCGTCCTCGGGCACCTCGGTGGCCGCATGCGCAAGAACTACATCCGCGTGCTCCCGGGCGACCGCGTGGTCGTCGAGCTGTCGCCATACGACCTCACGCGTGGCCGAATCACTTTTCGTCACCGGTAGCACACAGTCCATGCACCATGACAAGGTCGGGCCTACAGGTCCCGGCCTTTCTGTGTTGGTGCTATCCGAGACCATCGGGCTGCGACGACCGGCGCCCGGCGCTTCGGCGTGCTCGCGGTCCCAGAGCGAGGCTTCATGAGATCCTGGCGCGCGTGGGTCGGTATCGCCATCAGCACCCTCTTCCTCTGGCTGGCCTTTCGCGGACAGGATCTCGGCGAGATTCGGGATGCCCTCCGGCAAACCAACCTCTGGTGGGTTGTCCCCGCGCTGCTGCTCTACTTCACCGGTGTCTGGGTGCGCGCCATGCGCTGGCAGGTGCTCATGCGTCCACTCGCGCCCGTGAGCGCCCGCGATCTCTTTCCTGTGGCAGTTGTTGGCTATATGGCCAACAATGTGCTGCCGCTCCGCGCCGGAGAGCTTGTTCGCTCGGTGGTGATCGGGCAGCGGTTCGGCGTGCGAAAGACTTCCACGTTGGCGACCATCGCCGTCGAGCGCCTGTTCGACGGTCTTACCATGCTCGGGTTCATGCTGCTGGCGACCACGGTCGTTTCCTTCACCAGTGAGCTGCAAAACCTCGCGATCATCGCCTTCGTGCTCTTCGCTGTCCTGCTGATTGGGCTCTTTGCGCTCACCCTCGGTGGCAGCGTGGTCGACCGCCTGCTCCAGCTCGTGCTCGGGCCGATGCCGACGGCTCTCGCCGATCGGGTGGAGCGGATGGCGGAGTCATTCCTCAGCGGTCTCGGCATCTTCCGTAGTCGGAGCGATTTCTTGAAAGTGGCCGGTCTCTCGGTCACGGCATGGCTGTTCGAGGCGTCGACGTACTGGGTGCTGGCGATTGGCTTCGGCGGCACCATGCGGGAAATCATGGGTTGGGCGGAGACGCTCATGACAACGGGCGTCGCCAACATGGCGACCCTCATCCCCTCATCCCCTGGCTACATCGGGCAATTCGAGTATGGCGTCAAGCTGGTGCTTAACGGCGCACTGGGGGTGGCGGATGGGCCGGCGCTCGCCTACGCGATTCTGGTGCATGCGGTACTCTACTTCCCGATCACACTCTGGGGTGCCTGGGAATGGTTCCGTCAGCACTTGAGCTGGAAGGCGATCCAGGAGAGTGGCGAGGGTAACGGCAGAACTGCAGAGCAGCCGGTGCTGCACTCCGAAAGTCCCGGCGGCAACGCCTGAGCCCCGACACCGGGCGGTGACGTAGGATCAGGCCTTCAAACCAGCAATCAGCACGTTCGGCGGCCGGGCACGAGGCCCGGCCGTGTTGTGACGTGACGATCAGACCGGACGCTCAGGAGTGATTCACGCATGGAGTGGTGGCAAGCGATCATTCTCGGGATCGTACAGGGGCTGACGGAGTTCCTGCCGATCTCGTCGTCCGGGCACCTCATCATCTTCCCCTGGTTGTTCGACTGGGAGACGCCCGGGCTCAGCTTCGACGCATCGCTCCACCTCGGCACGCTGCTCGCGGTGGTGGTGTACTTCTCCCGCGAGATCCTGCTGATGCTTCGCGCGATTCCGGTGGCGCTGAGCAACCCGGTTGGTCTTCTCACAGGCACTGCGCCGGACGGCCCGCGGCACGCCGAGGCACGGCTCGGGCTGCTGATCGTGGTGGCAACGATCCCCGGCCTGATTGCAGGACTGCTGCTGGAGTCGGTAGTGGAGGAGGTCTTCCACACCGAGGACAACAGCACGCTTGGCATCAGCGTGATCGCGACGATGTTGATCGTCGTCGGTATCGTCCTCTGGGTGGCGGAGCGGGTCGGGCACCGGGCGCGGGAGATCTCCGGCATGCGGTGGGCCGACGCGCTCGTCATCGGTTTAGCACAGGCACTGGCGATCATCCCGGGCACCTCGCGCTCCGGCGCAACGATCACCGCCGGGCTCTTCCGAGGCCTAGAGCGGGACGACGCGGCCCGGTTCTCATTCCTCGCGGGCATGCCGCTCATCCTCGGCGCGGGACTGAAGTCGTTGCTTGATGTCCTGCAGGAGGGCACGGAGGGGAGCGACCTGTTCCTCTACCTGCTGGGCGGGGTCTCCGCGGCAGTAGTCGGGTTCGCAACAATCTGGGGGTTGCTGCGCTTCCTGCAGCGCCAGAGCACCTTTGTCTTCACCGTCTACCGCGTCATCTTCGGCCTGTTCCTCTTCCTCATGCTGGCCGTCCAGTAGCCCCGGAGTGTGATGCACAGGTTGCGTCGCATCCGTCGACGTCGGAATCCCATGACCAACGATACGGGTGCCAACGTGTCGGCCCGCCCACGGAGGGGCGGGTCCCGTCGCGGCCAGCGGTCGGCGCGCGGCGGCGAAGGAAGAGGGGTCACTCTGTTGGGGCGGGCGTTGTCCGCCCAGGCCGAAGGCCGCTTTCTGCGCGCGGTGTGGTCCACGTTCGAGATGCGACGCCCGACGGCGAGGTGTGTTGCGGAGGGGCGGCCCTGCCGCTGCTACTCCACCCCAAACGGCCTATCCCTCGCCATCCGGGACGCGTGCGAGCTGAAGGCGGGCGAAGGTGATTCCCTCCCGGTCGATCTCGATCCAGAGATCGAGGTAGAGCGAGACCTCCTCGTCCCGCGCGCCGTCTCCTGCTGGTTGCGAGCGGGAGACCAGCCGCACCGCCGCCTCACGCCGTGAGGCGAGGAACCGCTCGACCGCGAAGACCGCCGACGGGTGCTGCTCCAGCAGCGTCTGCATCAGCTCATTGACAGTCTCCGCCGATCCCTTGTGCACCGGTTGGCTGTCACGCACCACCTCGACCACCGCATCCCGGGTCAGCATCGACCGTAGTGCGGCGGCATCCTTGCCGTTGAGCCCACGCACCAGCGGCTCGATGTAGCTGCGGGCCAGGGTGTCGGGCACGGCCACGTCCCGGATCGGTCCGGTGTCTGTGAAGCGCAGCAGGAAGAGGTCGATCGCCGCGAAGGCCTGCTCGGCGCCGCCGCCGAGAAAGACATCCCGGCCGGAGGAGAGGATCGTCTGCACGGTGCAGTCACCGATCAACTCGCACATGCGCTCGGCCATCTCGGGCGAGAGTGACCCGCGCTGACCCCGCAGCACGAGGGTGGGCACTGCGATCTTCGCCAGCACATCCCAGTCGGCGCGGGGGAGGGCTGCCTCTTCGATCCGGGCGACGAGGTCGAGATTGTGCCTCCAGGTGAAGCCATCGCGGCTGCGGCGCAGATCGAAGGGGATATCGTGCAGCGCCCGCTCCAGCGGGAGCCCGAGCGTGTGCTGATAGAAGGCGTAAGCGTCGTCGATCGTGCGAAATGAGCGCGGCAGCAAGCGCGTCATCTCGATCAGGCGCTTGGCATGGCCGTTGGTGACTTCTGGCGCGGTGTCGCCGATGATCAGGCCGGAGACCGCCTCCGGGTGGTTCGAGGCGAGGTGCCACGCGACGAGGCCGCCATGGAGCCGGCCGATGACGACCGGCCGGTCGACTCCCATCTCGGCGATCAGGCCGGCGACATCGGCCGCCATGGTCTTTGGGTCGTACCCATCCTCCGGCTGACCGGTGGCACCGCGCCCCCGGAGATCCGGCACGATCACCCGTCCGCGCCGGGCGAGGTGGGATGCGAGGTTGGCCATGCCTTCAGAGCTCTGCAGCGCGCCGTGGAGCAGCACCACCGGCGGGCTGAGGGGTTGCTCGGGACCCATCCAGTCGAGCACGCTCATGCGCAGGTCTCCGACCATATAGGTCCGGCGAACGGATTGCAGCCGCGCGCGGCTGCGGCGCCCGTTCGTGGCCACCGGTGCCGCCAGTTGTGTACTTTCGCTCATCATTGTTGTCCCCTGTCAGGCGCCGGCCGTGCCGG
The DNA here is from genome assembly GCA_035936055.1 of Thermomicrobiales bacterium. Classification (GTDB taxonomy): domain Bacteria; phylum Chloroflexota; class Chloroflexia; order Thermomicrobiales; family UBA6265; genus JACCVC01. The sequence continues at coordinate 1,254 of DASYWL010000029.1, read as the reverse complement.
CGCGTCATCGTCAACGTATTCGAGCAGGTCGCTGTAGGAGCCGGCCTCGACTGGCCGCGTCCAGGCCCAAGGCGGCGATCACTCGCCGGTGCTCCTGCTCGGCGCTTGTGGCGTTCTGATGCATCACGACCGTTTCCAGCTCCACGAACGCGCCCAGCCCCTCGACTTGGTCGAGGGGGATGCGGGTCGCGCCGTGCAGCAGGACTTCGCGTCGCTTGCGAACCCGCGCGAGGGGCCGCAGGACATGTCCGAGTGTCTCCGCGAGATCCTGCGCCTGCCCCGCCTCCAGTTGCGCGATGCGGTAGGCGCTCCATCGGGATCCCGCCGCATCTGGCCGGCGGTACGCGATCAGTTCGGCCCGCGATACTCCAGTATCGTCTGTGATTGCTCGCAGCTTCAATCGGCCCTCGGGCACGCGAAAGTAGCGGTCGTCCTGATGCTGCTGTTCGGACGGTCCGTCGGCGATGCTCGAGGCAAGTGCGCGAAGATGCTCCAGCGTCTTCGGCGAGACGCGGACCTTAAGCTCGAGGTTGCGGCGGGGCGCCGACGAAGGGGCGGGAGGTGGTGCCGGCATGGTCAGGAGGCGTTCCAGGACGCGCTACAATACCGCGTGAAACCAGACGGGTCCCAGCACGGCGTGTGGCTGCGGGGTCCGACACCCACTCGCATACGATACGCAACTATACCGTGCGGAGGAGCCGTATATGGGGTTGTTCTCGCCAGGGCGCAAGGCCCGGCTCAGGAAGCAGATGACTGTGGTGCCGCCGCCGTTCTTCGATGGCTACGAGTTCTCACTCAAGGGATCGCCACGGCACTACGATGACGTCCGTGCGATCATCGAGGCCGGTGGCGAGGCGGACGTCTGGTTCGGCGAGGCGCTCGCCTACGAGCGAGGCGCCGGGGTCGCGCTGTGGCGCATTCGCGCGAAGAGCTTTGGCTGGCTGGACCAGCTGTACGACTGGTGGGCCGAGGCCGAGCGGGTCGAGCCGATCAACGTGACTTTCCACCTCTACCTGCCGGACGACCCGAAGTACCCGGTGCTCGACCTGCGCCAGTACACGCCAGCCGAGGTGGTGGAGTTCCTCCGCGCGAACGCCCCCTACGTTCGCGACTAGCGGAAACCAATTCGACCGAAATGGCAAACGCGGGAGTGAATCCATCACTCCCGCGTTTTTCGTGTCCGCCCGGCAGCCCACTTGAACGCGCGGGGCGTAGCGGAGGACATTGACCGCGCTCGCCAGCGCCGTGTCGGAT
>DASYWL010000028.1:0-3042 GCA_035936055.1 Thermomicrobiales bacterium | reverse complement strand
GCATGATGGCGCTGGCTCGGACAAGCCAGCGCCGGCCGCCCGCTCCTGCCACACGCCATCGCCGAGGGTCCTGTACGCATGAAGCTCATCATCGCGATCATTCAGGCGTACGACAGCGATCGGCTCCTGCGCGCCGTCACCTCGGCTGGCCTGGGCGCGACGAAGATCGTGAGCACCGGCGGCTTCCTGCGCATGGCCAACGCGACGATTCTCATGGGCGTGGACGACGAGCGGGTCCAGCAGTGCCTGGAGATCATCCGTGAGCACTGCGAGCCCCGCGTGGAATCGGCCATCGATCCTGGGGAGCAGGAGTTCATCGAGTGGTTCCCCATCGGCGTGCACGATGTCACCGTTGGAGGCGCTGTGGTGTTTATCCTGCCGGTGCGGGACTATCGCCGGATCTTCCCGGCCGGGCATCGCGAGGAGGGGCAGCCGTGACCCTCGGGAGAGTGAGTTGGCGTACCGTCGCCGCCACGTGGGGCGGGGCCGTCATGCTGGTGACGCGCCAGTTTGGCGTGCCCGCGTCCGGTAGCGCGATCGGGGAGACGCGGATCGTGCGGATCGCCGAGGCTGGGGAATTGCGCGCCGCCGCTGAACGGACCGCGGATGGACGAATCCTGACGCTGCCGATCGAGCCGGGCTCGGACCATCAGCGTCAGGATGATCGACGCCTCTCGGATTGCCGGTTCGCGGTCAACTAGCCGGCGACGGCCTCGAGGGTCTCGGCCTCTGCCGAGTCATAGCGTGCCCGGTCGGGCAGCATCCCGCCAAGGATGTGCTGGATCGCCATGATGTGACTGCATGTTCCAAGCATGTGCGTCTCGAAGGTGTGGCAGGTGCATTCCCATCCGTTTGCTGTCAGGGAGACGGTGTAGTCGTCGTGACTGCCGCGGAAGGAGGCGGTGAACGTCTCGAACGTGATGCGCTCCGGCTCCCGCGCGTACCGATGGGCCTTCTCGATCTTGCCGATCATGCTTGAGTTCATGGGCCATCGCTCCTTGCGTGTGCCGAGCCCGGGTGGGCCCGAACGACCCCAACGATGAGTGGAAGTGGACCAGGACCGTGACCTCAGCACGTGCCCGACGCCGCTGCGGGGAATACGGCTCAAACAAAACGCACCCGGCAACATGTGTCGCGCGGGTGCGGGTCATGCATATGGGTCTTTCCCGTACCGAACGGATGTCATGGGTACCTCCTCCGATCCCCACGCGCTGTTCCGGTTCACGGTCGTGTATTAACACGGGATTGTATCAGCCGGTGCAACCCCATGCCAGCGAGCGGCACACGGCGTATGGCTCTTCTGGGTGCGCCGATCGTGGCGTTCGTCGGCACGCGAATCTCCAACGGCCCGGCGGTATACTTTCGGCACTGCGAGACGATCCCCGGCGGACGGAGGTGACCAGATGGCGGCCGATGTTGAATCGCTCAATCTCCTGCAGCGCGCCCAGTTGGTGTGGAGCCTGATGCGCGACGACCGCGTGTCGGGGTGGGTCAAGAAAGCTGCCCCTGCCGCGATCATCGCCTACGTCATCTCGCCGATCGACGTGATTCCGGACTTCCTGCTCGGCGCCGGCCAGGTCGACGACGTCGGTGTGGTCGCCGTCGGCCTGGTGTTGCTGGCACGGCTGCTGGTGCGGTTCGCCCCGCGGGACGTGGTGGAGCAGCACGTGTCCCGCATCACCGGCACATGGGATGGACAGCGTTCGCGGACCGGCAGACCGGACGGCCCGACGATCGACACGCGGGGGCGCGTCCGCCAGCAGTAGCCCGGAACAGGACAGACCATGCCACCAGCACACCGCAACACCTCGAGGGCCGCTGAGCGCCGTCGCCAGCGCCGGCAGCGACGAAGCGGGCAGGAGGGCTCGCAACGAAGCAGCCAGGTGCCGAAGATGGCGCCGCTGCAGCTCGATCCCCGGCGTGCGGGCGCGTCATCGTCGGCGCCGGTCGCGGTGCCGACCGCGAAGCTCGAGCCCGACATGGAGTTTGCGATCGTCCGGCGCGACCTGTGGCGGCTAACTCTCTACTCGATCATCTGCTTCGCGCTGATGATCGCGGTGCTCTACGTCCTCAACGCCTGAACCTTCAAACGGCCTGGAGAGCGTCGACCGGGTCTCCAGGGAAGAATCCGACCCGCCGCTCTCCCCACAACCGCACGGTATCGCCGTCAACAGTCATACCAATGTCGATCCCCGCCGAGTTTCGGGTCGGGGATTATCGGTTATCGCTGCGAGAAGAGGTGCGCTACATCGCGTCTTCTTCGGAGTCATCGGCCAGCGAGCTATCGACATACTGGGCCGCTTCCTCATCGACCTCGACTTCCTCGTCCTCCTCGTCGACCTCCGCCTCGTCTTCGCCGAGCTCTTCCTCGTCCTCGTCACCGAACGAGAAGTCGCCTTCCTCGCGCTGCGAGAGCAGCTCGCGCTCGCGCATGAGGTCCATCGTCTGTCGGCTCTGGCGCGGCAGGCCTTGCTGTCCCTCCATCGAAGGATCCAGATGGGTCTCTCGGATAATGATCCGCAGGCTGTGGCCGGACATCCCGAGGGCGTAGATCTCGTACTGGTTGCCGGCGTCGATCAGGTCAGCGAGCCGGTGGGCGATGCGCTGCTCGAGCTCACCGAGCACCTGCCCGGTTCGCGAGGACACCATCACCCTGCCGTTCTGCACCTCGAACGCCAGCTGCTTCCCAGGGGAGACAGTCGCCAGCACGGCGTTCTCGGCGGCGTGGGTCAGCTCGTCGACCCAGGTCTTGCCGACCTCCTCGATGAAGACATGCGCGCGCGGGGAGGCGATCCGCTCGGCGCCTGCCCGCTGGGAGACGTCGGTGTTTACCAGCATCTCGAGCCGTTGCAGATTGCGGCGAGCGATCATGTTCGCCGGGTCAGCGGCGAGCGCCTCGGCGTAGGCGTCCCATGCCTCCTGCAGGCGGCCGAGCTCCAGCAGCGCGTGGCCCTTGCGGTTGAGTGCTTCCGGGTCGTTCGGGAAGCGCTGGAGGAAGGCGTCGTTGACCTCCAGCGCCTGCTCCCAGTCGCCGGACAGGGC
>DASYWL010000027.1:0-2866 GCA_035936055.1 Thermomicrobiales bacterium | reverse complement strand
AGCTGGGTGAAGCGCATGCTGAAGTAGCTGAGCGACATGCTGGTCGCCATCAGCTTGTAGGCGCGGAGCTTCCTTCTGCGGTAGTTGGCGTTGTCGACGGCGAAGAGGTCGCGCTCGTGATCCTCGTTGGCGAACGCCTGCACGACGCGCATGCCGCTGACGTTGTTCTCGATCCGCGTGTTGAACTCGCCGACACTGCTGAAAAGGCTGCGCCAGGTGCGGGTGAGGCGGCCACCGTAGCGGGTGGTGAGCCAGGCGGTGAACGGGACGATCAGGGTGGTGATGAGGGCGAGCTCGACGTTGATGGCGAACATCAGCGCGAAGGCGCCGACGAAGGTCATCACGGCGATGAAGGCGTCCTCGGGGCCGTGGTGGGCGACCTCGCCGATGTCCTCGAGATCCTTGGTGACGCGACCGATGATGTGACCGGTACGGTTGTTGTCGTAGAAGCGGAAGGAGAGCTTCTGCAGGTGATCGAAGCTGCGGCGGCGAAGCTCGGTCTCGATGTTGATGCCGAGCATGTGGCCCCAGTAGTTAACGACCGCCATCAGGCCGGTGTTGAGCAGGTAGATGAGCAGCAGCCCGGCGGCTGCGAGGGTGATCAGGCCCCAGTCCTGCCCGGGGAGGAGGTCGTCGATGAAGATCTGGACGGCGATGGGGAAGGCGAGCTCGAGCAGGCCGGAAACGACCGCCGAGCCGAAGTCGATGGTGAAGAGGCGGCGGTGCGGCCGGTAGTAGGCGGCGAAGCGGCGGATGAGCGCCCCTGTGCCGATCCTGCTGGGTTGGTCGAGACTGTCGGCAAGCGAGGCCATGGTGTCCTGTCGGAGTTGAAAGCGCGGCATGACAAAATGCCGACGACGTCTGGCCGCCGGTAAGCCACTCATATGTAGCCGACCGGGCGGCGCGCGGCAAGTGCACGCTTCGCGCGCACTGGGCGGACCTCGTGTCCGCCCCTACGACAGACGCTGGCAACGATGCCTAGGTGCTTCACGCAGCACCACTCTGCTGCGTATCACATCGTCTCCTCGGTCAGGTTCAGCATGTCGACCACGAGTCCGGACCAGGTGAAGTTGTGCGCCCCGTGGCCCGCACCGCTGAACGGGTTGTAGTACTCGCGGAACCCGCTCTGCCGGATGAGACGCTTGATGGACGTCTGCAGCGCGTTCGCCTCCTCCCGGTACCCCCGGTAGAAGAGGCACTGGTAGACGAACCAGTTGTAGAAGACCCAGGTCGGCCCGCGCCACAGGTACTCGGACTCATGCGGGTAGAAGGACGGGTCGTCGAGGGCGACGGAGGGGATCGGGAATGGCGTGTCGAACTCGCTCTCCTGCAGGAAGTGCCGCTCGATCAGGGTGTCGGTGATGCGGTCCGGCATCGTGCGGACGACCAGCGGGAAGAAGATGGTGGGCGTCAGCACCCGGATCTTCGACCCGTCACGCCCGTCGATGTCGTAGAACGCCGCCTCCTCCTCGTCGTACATGTGCTCGATCATGCTCGCGGCGACGCGCTCCGCCATGGAATGGTAGCGCTGCGCATCGGGATCATCGAGCGCCTCGCAGAGCTGCGCGAGCGCCCGCAGGTTCTGCGCGTAGATCGTGTTGAAGGCCACCTCCTTGACCAGAAAATAGCGCTTCCGCTTGAGCGTCTCGATGTTGTAGCGGTTGAGGAAGTTGCGGGCGTCCGTCGCGACCACTCGCCAGAAGAGCCGCCGATTGGCGACGCCGTGCGGGAAGCCGACCACCTGGTCGAAGGTGGGCTTCCAGTCCATTCCGGACTCGAAGGTGGTGATGATCGACAGCAGGCCATCGTCGTCGAGGTCGCGGTGATTGGCGAGCCAATCGAAGTAGCGCTTCAGCTTCGGCAGCATCTCCCCAAGAAACGCATCGTCTTGCGTGCCCATGTGGATGCGCTGAACCGTCTGGGCCACGAGCGGGGGTTGGATCAGGGCGCTCATGTGCTGCTGGAAGATGTGCCTGGTCGGGCGAGACTGGAAGATGTCAGTCCACTTGGCAGGCCGGACCCGGCCCCAGTAGAGCATGTGACCGACGTAGCCGTCCTCGTCCTGCATGGCGAACAGGCTGCGCATGTTCCGCATCGCCAGCTCGTGCTCGTCCAGAGCCGTCAGGATGAAGACGTGCAGGCAGGTATCCCAGAAGTACTGGTACGGGTAGGTGCCGGGTGAGGGCTGGATGTAGCAAAACGATGTTCCGAATCGCTGCGAATAGCCCTCATGCGTGTTGGACTTCAGCATCGACCGCACCGCTTCCCGGATCTCGTTGTCCGTTTCCGGTGGCGCCTGCTGTTCTCCCGAGGCGTTGTGTTCCATTGGGGGTTCCTCCTTGCCGACCGGGCGATGCCCGTATGTGTGGGCCGTATCCGTGCCAGTGGCCCGTATCGGAAGAACTGTTCCCCGAGCACCGCTCGACCGCGATCGTGTCGGGCCGTCCTGATTCGACGGTCGCCGGGAAGCCGTGGCACGCGGCCTGCACGGATGAGCCAATCAGCGGGGTGCCGAACGCCCCGCTCGCAGGAGGTGCCACATGGCGACTAACGAGATGCTGGTAGCATGGATGAATGACGCGCACGCGTTGGAGAAGGGCATCGTCGAGACCCTGGAGACGCAGGTCGAGGCGGCGTCCGACCATCCCGAGGTCAAGCGCGGCATCGAGGAGCACCTCGAGGCCACGAAGACCCACGTGCGACTCGTCGAGGAGTGCCTGGAGACGCTGGGCGAGAAGCCGTCCACCGTCAAGGAGGGCATGGCGACGATCACGTCCAAGGCGCAGGGGATGATGATGGGCGGCGCCAAGGACAAGCTGGTCAAGAGCGCGCTCAACGACTACTCCACGGAGCACATGGAGATCGC
>DASYWL010000026.1:0-9832 GCA_035936055.1 Thermomicrobiales bacterium | reverse complement strand
CGAGGGTGTAGGCGAGGATGATGGTCGGGACGCCGATCTTGATTGTGACCGGCCAAGCCCGCGCGATGAGCCCGGTAACCGTCTCGGTCGGACTCTGGAAGGGCACGCCGAAGTCAAGCTGCAACGCGTTCCACATGTACTTGACATACTGAACGTAAATCGGCTGGTCGAGCCCATACTTTTCCAGCTGCGCCTGGCGCGTGGCTTCCGGCAGGCGCCCCTTCTCATCGGGTGCAAACGGTCCGCCCGGGACCGAATGCATGAGCAGGAACGCGATCAGCGAGACCACGAACAGGACGAATGCCAGGCCGAGCAACCGGCCGAGAATGTAGCGACCCACTGAAGCCGTGCCTCCACGGATAAAGCGTTGGAAACGCGGGTGAAGCCACCCGCGACCCTGACCGTCACTGCACCGTAACGTCGATCTTGCTTGTGTGGTGACTATTGTTTCGGAGATAGCGCGATGTCGCAAGGGGGCGGTCGGCGGAGCAGGCTACCCGCACGCATCGTGCGGGTACACTTCCTGAGGAGGAGAGTACGCGCGTGCGTCGGGAAGAGGCCGGCGGTCGCGACCCGGAGTCGAGCGCCCCGTGGAAGACATCCGCATCATCCTGGATCTCGTGATGGCGCTGGGTGTGGCGACGATTGCGGGGGTGGCCGCCGACCGGGTCGGCATCCCAGTGCTGCTCGGCTATGTGGCGGCCGGGATGGCGATCGGCCCGCACACCCCAGGGCTTTTCGCCAACGAGGATCGCGTCATGCAGCTGGCGAACCTCGGTGTTGCCTTTCTCATGTTCACGATCGGCGCCGAGCTCTCGCTGCGCGATCTGCTGGCCGTGCGGCGTGTCGCGCTGATCGCGGCGACCATTCAGATGCCGCTCGCCTTCGCGTTCGGGCTGCTTACTGGTCGTCTGATCGGGTGGGACGCGCCGGCGTCCGTTCTCTTGGGCGCGATCTTTACCATCTCCAGCTCGATTGTGCTGATCAAGGTGGTGCTCAATCGCGGCGAGGCAACCAGCCGGCAGGCTCGCTATGGCATCGGGTTGATGGTCGTGCAGGACCTCTCGCTCGTTCCAATCCTCGCGCTGCTCCCCGTGCTCGAGGGCGAGACCGGCAACATCGTCTTCGAGATTGGACGCTCGCTGGCCCTGGCGAGCGTGGCGCTCGCAATCGTCTTGGTCCTCGGCACGCGCCTGGTGCCGGCACTCCTCTACCGCGTCGCGCGCACCAGCTCGCACGAGCTCTTTCTGCTGACGATCGTCACCATCGCGCTCGGCACGGCACTGGCGAGCCACTACGCCGGTCTCTCGCTCGCGCTCGGAGCGTTCCTCGCCGGCCTCGTCGTTTCGGAGTCGGAGTTCGACGCGCAGGTGATGGTGGAGATTGCACCGCTGCGCGACCTCTTCGCCACGCTCTTCTTCGTCTCGCTCGGGATGCTGGTGCAGCCAGCCGTGATCGCCGACCAGCCGCTGGTGCTGCTGCTGATGGCGGTGACGCTGATCGGCGGCAAGTTGCTGGCCGGCACGATGGGTTTCCTGGCGTCGCGCATCAACCCCTTCGTCGCCGTCTCCGCCGGGTTTCTCTCCGCACAGATCGGCGAGTTCAGCTTTGTGCTGGCCGGCTCCGGCCTGGAGAGCGGCATCATCACGTCGGAGCAATACGGTCTCGTGATCGCACTGGCGTTGATTTCGATCCTGATCGCGCCAGGGCTCCCGTCGCTGGCGGTGCCTGTCGCGAGCGTGATCAACAGATTCTCCTTTGCTCGGGATGTAGAGCTGGAGACGCTCGAGACCGAGAATCAGTCCGTCGAGCTTCGGCGGCATGTCGTGATATGCGGGTATGGCCGGGTCGCCGCCGAGCTGGGCGCGGCGCTGGAGCGGCGCGGGGCTGCCTATGTCGTCATCGACATCAACGCGGCCACCGTTCGCGAGCTGCGGCGGCGCGGCATCCCGGCGATCTACGGCGATGCCGGGCGACGGTCGGTTCTCGAGCATGCCGGCGTCGCGGAGGCGCGGACCGTGGCTGTGACAGTGCCCGACCTGCTCGCGGCGTCGGCCGCGATCCGGTTCGCGCGGGAGCTCAACCCGACGGTGGATATCATCGCCCGTGCCGGCGTGCGCGGCGAGGTGTTCACGCTGCGGGCCGATGGCGCCTCGGAGGTGGTTCAGCCGGAGTTCGAGGCTGGGCTGGAGTTCACGCGGTACGTCCTGCGGCGCCTGGGCGTTTCGGCGCGAGAGCTGGAGCTGGTCTCGGCACGGCGCCGGTCCCGCTATTATCAACAGGCGGAAGACGAGCCGGTGTTCATCGATGAGTTGGGCTGAGCAAGCTCGTCGACGACCACGGCTCGGGCGATAGGGCACTCGTAACAGCGCCGGGGTCCGCAGTAGTGTCGGTCGAGCCACAGTAAGCCCTGGGCGCCGCGCTCGCGGAACCCGGTGATGCGCACGTCACCGGCGACCTGCTGTCGCGCCCGTCGAGCCGATTGCGACGGAGATCCAGCCGGCAGCGCGCCCCACGCTCGCAGGGCATCGTCTTCCAGTGCATCGTCTCCATATAGGCGCGCGTAGGCAACGGCGAAGGGTAGCACGGCGCTCGCGGCGATCGCAATGGCGCGGTCTGCTCCAAGCGGGGGAGCGGACGTCCCGGACACGATTTGTAGAAGGATCTCTTCGAGCGGAAGCTTGTCGCGAATGGCGTTGAGCAGCACAGGTACCAGCTCGGTGCCGTGACCGCCGAGAAGCACCGCGAGGGTCGCCACGTGCGCGACCGGGTGGTTCGCCGGTCGGACCCGGGCGATGTCCCAGATGGTGCCCGTCAGCGCTGCGTGGGCCCATGACGCGTGCTCAGCCTCCCAGATCGTCTCCAAGCGGGTCACCTCTGACGGAGCGAGGTGTGCGATGCTGGCGTGTGAGGGCCTCAGCGGCATCCAGCCGCTGAGGCCGAGCAGCGCGGCGAGGGTCAGGCGGGTGCGCGAATCACGATCCAGGCGGTGGAGCCTTGGAGCGAAAGACGTCCAGTCGACCGCCCTGGCGAGGCGCAGCATCTGCTCACGGTTCCGAGAGTAGCCGAACGCCTCGAACAGTGCAGATGTGAGCGCTGCAGTTGGTGGCATCAGGCTGAGTTCCGATTCGAACCGGAGGACGCGCTGTCCAAAGCGCGTATCGCTGAGGTCACGGAGCAGGCTGCGAATTCGGTCGGGCTGCTCACGGACGAGGCGAGCGGCACAGACGTCGCCCCCCAAAGCGGTCCCAGATCTCCGGCCGACGCTTCTCGACGGCGCGCAACTGCGTTTCGGGGATGTGCAGGACCGCCATCGGCACCAGCGCACCGTCGAGCCGCCGGGTCTCAGACGTGTCCGGCTCGGTGACGACATGCAGCACCACGTCGTTGTAGGCGGGATCGGTGTGGTGACCGCGGCGAGTCCAATCGGTCGCGCGATGGTGCAGTTCGGCGGCACCAATGAGGAGTCTCCCGTCGTCCCCCTCGAGCATCGCATTCCGAAAATCGGGGCCGTGACCGTGCGTCCAGTGACCCGGGAAGATAATCGCAAGCCGCTCTCCTGCGGTGGTGACGACCTCGCGCGTGAGACCAGCGTGCCAAGCGATGCTGAGCGCCAGTTTGCTCACCCGTTGGGCGTCACGGAAGGCGTAGTCGTGCATCCCGGTCCTCCGGCGATTCTTTCGGACGTTGGTCTGGTGTAACTCTCTGCAGCGTAGGGCGAGGATCAACCCGTGTCAAGCGGTACTCAGGGGACACGATGCCGCGCGATGTGTCGGGCAATATGGTCGCGCAGGCGCTCGAACCAGCCCTCGCTGGACACGTCGATCTCGACGAGTCCGGCGGACTTCCGCAGCCAGGTCTGCTGGTGTCGCACCAGCCGATGGGTGTCATTGCGGATGTGCTCGGCGACCTCCTCGACCGCGGCCTCGGCGTGCAGGTGGGGCAGCACCTGCCGGTAGCCGATGCTGGAGAGGGCAGGAGCGTCCTCCGGGACACCGGCGTGGAGCAGGGCTCGCACCTCGTCGATCAGTCCGGCGTCGAGCATTTCCTCCACCCGGCGGTCGATGCGCTCGTAGAGCAGATCGCGTGGCATGGTGAGGCCGATCAGCAGCGGCGCGAACGGCACCTCGGTCTTGCCCTGTTGCTCGGAGACCGGGCGGCCGGTCACCTCGATCACCTCCAGCGCGCGGATGATGCGGCGAAGGTTCGACCCGATCGGGGCCGCCGCATCCGGATCGAGTGCTCGCAGGCGAGCGAGCAGGTAATCCCGTCCGTGCTCGTCGGCCTCCTGTTGCAGGCGGGCGCGCAGCGCCGGCTCCGGCGGAACCCGGGGGATGCGCCACCCCTCGATCACCGCGTTGATGTACTGTTGGGTGCCCCCCACGAGCACGGGGAGGCGATGGTGGTCGTGGATCTCCTCGATCAGCGCGTAGACCTCGTCCTGAAAGCGGGCCACAGTCATCGTCTCGGTTGGGTCGAGGGTGTCGATCAGGTGGTGGGGCACGACGGTTCGCTCTTCGCGCGTCGGCTTGGCGGTGCCGATATCCATGCCTCGGTAGAAGAGGCGGGAGTCCCCGTTGATTATCTCGACTGGCAACTCGGCGGCGAGCCGGATCGCGGCGGCGGTCTTGCCCGTCGCCGTCGGACCTGTCAGTACGATGAGAGGCGGATTCGGTGTTGATGTATCGATCGCGTTCGCTCCCGCCATTTACACTGGTTAAAACCCGGGCGCGCTGTCGCCTGCTGCATGTGCCTTGACCATGGGAGCCCCGAATCGTATGCCCGTGCTCCATGGTGGCATCACACCTCACGGGAGACGCTCGCGTTGGTTCGTATTCTCACCCAAAGCCTGAAGATCATCACCATTGCCGTGCTCTCGGTCTTCGCCGTGTCCGGCGCAGTCTGGTTTTTCGACTACTGGCAGGATCGCTCAACGCCGCAGGATGAGGGCTACCCGGTCCTTCTTCAGGTGAGTGAGGAGGATGACAGCGGCTCGGTGGCGGACAAGCTCAAGGACACCGAGTTGATCAACTTCGGCTTCTACTTCGAGACACGAATGCGCTTCTCCGACGTCCAGCTCCAGCCTGGTGTCTACACGTTGCGCCGGGGTATGAGTGTGCCGGAAATCATCGACGCCATCACGATCGAGGCGGTCGCTACAGGCGAGGAGGTTGAGGACTCCGGCCGCGACGCCGAGGTGATCGAGGTCACCCTCATCGAGGGGCAGCGGGCCGAGCAGTTCGCCGCGGCAATCGAGGAGGCGGGCTATCCGAACGGCCGCGAGGTCTTCATGAACGCGGTCATGGATCCGTCGGTGCGCTCCGGCTGGGACTTCCTCGAGGGCGTTCCCGCCGACGCCAGCCTCGACGGGTTTCTCTTCCCGGACACGTACACCTTCACAACCGACTACACTGGCGAGGACATGGCCAATATGCTGCTCCAGAACTTCGACGCGAAGGTCACCGAGCAGACCCGCGATGCGTGGCGTGATCAGGGGCTCAGCGCGTACGAGGCGGTCACGATCGCCTCGATCGTCGAGCGTGAGGCGGCGGTCACGGAGGAGCGCGCAACCATTGCAGCCGTCTATCTCAACCGCATTGCGCAAGGCATGCTCCTCAACGCCGACCCGACGATTCAGTACGTCGTGGGCACGCCGGAGGAGTGGTGGCCGGTCCTGACCAACGCCGATCTCGAGGTGGACTCGCCGTACAACACCTACATCTATGAGGGTCTGCCGCCGACGCCCATCTCCAACCCGGGTCTTCAGTCGCTGCAGGCGGTCGGGCAGCCCGAAAACGTCGATTACCTCTACTTCTTCGCCCTGCAGGACGGCTCGGGCGAGCATGTCTTCGCGAGCACGTATGAGGAGCACCAGCAGAACGTCTGCGCGGTCGATCCCGTGGCCTGTGAGGGGGCGTCCGCTCCGACTGTCGGCGGTGGGTTCGCCGGCACTCGCCCCTTGACTGGCGCAGCTTGAGAGAGGAGCGCCGATGCGACGCTGCGGACTGATCGGAAACCCGGTGGAGCACTCGCTCTCGCCGGTGATGCAGACGGCGGCGTTTCGCGAGACCGGCATCGGCGGCAGCTACGAGCTTTGGCCCACAACGGACAGCGAAGTGCCAGCTCGCGTGGCCGAGCTGCGTGAGCCCGACGTGCTCGGCGCGAACGTGACGGTACCGCATAAGCAGCAAGTCATGCCCGAGATCGACGAGATCTCCGAGACCGCGCGACGCATTGGTGCGGTCAACACGATCATCAATCGGGGAGGCCACCTGGTTGGCGACAACACCGACGCCTACGGGTTCGCGCGGGTCGTGGCGTCGACCGGTTTCGGTGCCTCGCCGGAGAGCCGTGCGCTCGTGCTCGGGGCCGGGGGCGCGGCACGGGCGGTGATCGTGGCGCTGCAGCAAGCGGGGTTCGGCACGGTGGAGATCGCCAACCGCACGCCGGAGCGGGCGGCTACGCTGGCGAGAGAGTTGGACCGCGAGGGCACAGTGTCCCCGGTGCTCTGGGGCGATTTGGAGACGGTGCTGTCCTCGGTGGACCTGCTGGTCAACGCCACATCCCTCGGCTGGCATGTCGGTGAACTGCCGCTCGATATCGCGCGACTCGGGCTGCTCTCGGAGCGAGCGACGGTCGTGGACCTCACCTATCGCGACACCGACCTGCTGCAAGTCGCACGCCGCCGAGGCCTAATGGCGGTCGACGGCTTGGGCATGCTGATTCACCAGGGCGCGAGAGCGTTCGAGCTCTGGACCGGCGTCGAGGCGCCGGTTGAGGCGATGCGTGCGGCTGTGGAGATCGAGCAGCGCGGCCGTGCCGGGATGGCATGAGCGATCCCTATTCACCCGCCCCGATGTTGAACGACAGACGATGCGGCGGCTCGACCGAGCCGCCGCATCGTTACTCCATGTTCGGCTGAAACGGTAACTTACTGCGCCGGCTCCACGACCTCCAAGAAGTCGACGGCCGTCCACCCTACGACGCCGGTTTCAAGCACCTCGACCTGGTACCAGCTGAAGCCGTCTGCCTGCACCGGGCCGTCGAGCACTTCCATCTCGGTGCCCGTATCGTAGGTGTTGATGATGAACGCGCCGGCATTCGGCTCCTCGCGAACCCGAACCGTGTCCTCGGTCACCTGCACGGTCGCGCCGATCTCCACCTCGCCGCCGGCCGCTTCAAGCGCGCTCGCCGCCTCCGGCGTCGCTTCGGCCTCGTCCTGTGTGCCGGAGCTGCCGTCGCCGTCTGTCTGCGACTCGCCCTCCGGCGCGGAATCGATCACGTCCATGAAGTCGGTGACAAGCCAGCCCTCGACCGAGGAGAGGTCGCCGACACCCTGGACCGGATACCACGTGTAGCTCTCGCCTTCGACCGGGTTGCCAGTGATCTCGAATTGCGTGCCCGCCGGGAATGTGTCGACGATCTCGCTATCGGTGGTCGCCTCGGCGCGAATGTTAACCGCGTCGACGTTGAGCGCCACAATCGCGCCGACGCCGAACCCATCACCCGCGTTCGTCGCTTCCCCATCGTCGGTCGCCGCCACTTCGGTCGGGAGGGCGGTGACGACCGCGGGTTCAGCGGCCAGATCGCCCTCTGGCAGAACCAGCAGGCGCACCAGCGTGAGGGAATCTTGGCTGTCGGGACGCTGGATGGTCTCGTAGCCGGCCGGGAAGAAGGCAGCGTCATTGTCGTTGAGCTCGAACTCCTGCCCGGGAATCGCGTTCGGCTGGAGCTGCGGGTTTTCGGTGCGCGTCACCTGGACCGCGCCCTCGGTAGCCTCGAACGCCAAGGAGCCAGATTCCTTGCTGAGCATCGCCACGCCGCTGAACCCGGGCACCGGTGCGCCCGCGTCGACGGTGAGCCGGTCGACGGCGACGGTGGCTGGCGCATCCGGGAATTGCTGGATCAGCCCGTCGCCGAGGACCACGAAAGAGACTCCCTCGAAGTCCGTGTCGGTGGGCTCACCCTCGGTGTAGGTGATCGTCGACTCAACGTCATTGCCCACGGAAAGCAGCACCGCGGAGAGCAACACGACGTCTTCGTCGCCCTCGTTCCGCAAGCTCATGCCGGTTTCAGGTGGGTACATGACCCCCGATCCCTCGGAGAGGGTTTGGGACTCGGTCACCTGGGATTGCTCTCCGTCGACACTGATGACCATCGTGCCATTGGGAACTGCGGTCAGCGTGCCGGACTCGACGTAGTCGAACTCAATGCCGGGGTGGGTGTGCATCGGCACGCTGGCGCCAGGAGCGAGCGTGATGCGCAGCAGGCGAGCCGTCATCGGGACCTGCGGCATCTCTAAGAACTCATAGGACATGAGTACGTTGCCGAGCGCATTGGTCCCGACTGCGGCGACCTCCGGAGACGCAGCGGGCGTGGCATCGACCGCGGGCGTGGATCCCTGTGCCTGCGCGGCCGGTGCGAATGCCAGCAGGATGCCGATGATCAAGGCCACGAGCACGATCGGCACGGCGCGCAGGCTGATCGTGTGGTCGATGTCGGTCGCCAATGCTTTCTGCATGATGCTCCTCACAAGGATCGTGTCCGATGAGACCGGGACCGGTTCGGTGCGAGAGACAGCCGAGATAGGTGTCTGGACGGGCCCCTCGGACGGTCGCGCGATGCGCTGCCAGCGTTTTTTCGAATCTTACTCCATTAGGGCGGCTGGCACGAAGCGGCGTCGTGAACGATCGCGGTCACAATGCCAGCATTCCCAGCGCGACTGCTGTGGAGCCGGCGGACGTGACGGCGATGAGATTGATAGTGCTGTTCGTCATCCACGCGACGCCACTGGCATGCTGCGCTCGATGCCCCAGCTCGTGCTCGCTCGGCGATTCGGAGGTCTTGCCGCACCGATCGCATCGAAATCGGGCCTGCAGCGTACCGCCCAGAAGCGTATCGATCGCGCTGCCGAGAACGCCGCAGGCGGCGATGACGGCCACCTGTGCGGCCCCGAGGGTGGCTGCCTCTGGGGCAAGGGGCGAGAGCCACCATGCAAGCGCGGCGATCACCACGGCGCCGGCGACGCTGGCTCCGGTTCCCGCGCCGCTCACTGCTCCGGACGTGCCCGGTGGTACTCGTTGGCCGCTGCGGATCGAGAGCGGTGTGCCGCCGAACGCCTTGCCGAGCTCGGTTGCCCAGGTGTCGGAGGTTGCGGCGGCGATGGTCGTCGCCGCGCCGATCAGGAAGGCAGGCTCGCCGGTGAGCACGGCTAGTGTGCCGAAGACAAGAGCCGGGCCGCCGTTGGCGAGCACTTGCCAGGCGGTCCGGGCGGGTCCACCCTGCTCGGTCGATGGCAGGAGAGAGGAGGTGAGGAAGAAGCCGATGAGCAGCGCACCGAGCCACCAGTCGCCGGCGGCGACGAGGCCCGGTCCGAGGAGGGGCGCGGTGACGGCGCCACCGGGACCGAGGAGCCGCTTGCGAAGGGCGAGCGCGGCGATGACCGCTGCTGCGGCCACCGCGATGGCGAACTCGATTGGCGAGACGACGAGGCGGTCCATGATGCTCCCGGGCGGCGTCGATGACGGTCTGTGGGAGTGTGGCACAGCGGGATGGGGCGCGGTAGGATTGACCCGCGCGATTCTGTCGAGTTGCGGGACCCTCTAGCTCAACGGCAGAGCAGCGGACTTTTAATCCGTTGGTTCTGGGTTCGAATCCCAGGGGGGTCACCACCGGAAAATCCAGTATCTACTGGGCAGACGGGCGCCGAAGGGCGTGCCGGCCATCATGCTGCATGCCTTCTGACGACAAAAATGACGACAAAAGGTCGCTGAAACAATCGTTTGGCGTCCATGCGGATGGCTGCCGAGGGAGTCCGGGTAAGGTGCTAAAG
>DASYWL010000025.1:0-10314 GCA_035936055.1 Thermomicrobiales bacterium | reverse complement strand
GTGCTGCACACGACCGACCGCATCGGCGAGCCGAAGGCGCAGTCGGCGCGACAGGCGATCGAGGCGATCAACCCGGATGTCACCGTGATCGCGATCGAGGATCGACTGACTCGAGAGAACGTCTTCGACGTGATCGAGCCGTACGACGTGATCGTCGACGGGTCTGACAACTTCGCCACGCGCTACCTGCTCAATGACGCGGCGGTGCTGCGCAAGAAGCCGGTGGTGCACGGCAGCATCTTCCGATTCGACGGCCAGGCGACGGTGCTCAATCCTTCGGAGGCCAGCCCCTGCTACCGCTGCCTCTTCCAATCTCCGCCTCCGCCAGATCTGGCGCCGAACTGCGCCGAGGCGGGTGTGCTGGGTGTGCTGCCCGGGATGATCGGGATGATCCAGGCGACCGAGGCGATCAAGCTGGTGCTCGGCATCGGCGAGACGCTAGTCGGGCGGCTGCTGATGTACGACGCGCGCTCAATGGAGTTCCGCACGTTGCGAGTGAAGCGATCGCCGACCTGCTCGATGTGCGGCGAGCACGGCCCCGATTCGCTGGACGGGATTACCTACGACGACGTCTCCTGTGCGATTCCAGCGGCTCAATCAGCGTCCGTCGCGGAATGAGCGAAGCAACGCATCGAGAAATCAGTAGGCCCGCCCACTGCGGGGCGGCTACGTCGCGTGGCGCCCCGCTGGCGGCCAAGAGACCAGTGACATCGTCATTCTGAGCGCAGCGAAGCATCCCCGCGCGAAGCGCTCGGCAGCTTGCTGCCGCTCTGACATTGAATCCAGGACCGTGCCACGACCGCTATCGCAAAGCGCTTCGCGCGGGGATGCTTGGATCCTTCGACGGCGGACCTGTGGCCCTTGCTCAGGACAGGCTTCGCGCCTGTGGCACGCGCTCGGAGTGCCGCCCTTGGTGGTGGTCTTGGGCTAATGCGCGCAGGCGCTCATGTCGCAGCCCGCCCACGGCGGGGCGGGCCTACCGGAACTGGCGTTGCCTGTGAGGACCGCACCCTGTCACCATTCGTGAGCGGGGCCCGACACAGGGTCGGACGCTACCTCCACGTCACCTCGACCGAGGGCGGATTCTTCAACGTCTGCGAGACGACACAGTAGCGCTCGGTCAGCTCGCCGAGACGAGCGAGGCTCTTCTCCGGGCCCTCGGCATCGACGTCGGCAATTACTCGAATCTCCGTGTAGCCGACCGGCGCCTCCTTGTCGGTGCCGAGCGTGCCGCGCGCGTCCCAGTCGCCCTCGACGCGCAGGTCGAGCCGGTTGATGGTCAGCTTCAGTGACGACGCAACGAGCCGGAGTGTCACCTCGTAGCACCCGGCCAGTGACGCAAGGAAGTAGTCCCCGGAGCATCCGGTGTCCTCGGTGCCGCCGACCGAGCAGTGCGCCCCGATGTCGACCTCGACGGCGGAGGCATTGTCGATGGCGATCCGCACCTTGCCGGTCTCGGCGTCGTCCGGGGTAACGCTCTTCACAACCGTCGTCTGTTTCGCCAGCTCCGGGTTCTCGGCGTAGCTCGCCTTCAGCGCCCGTTGGCGGCTCTTGAAATCCCGGTTGGCCGGCGCCTCGGTGGCTGTCGATCCGTTCTTCGTGACCATCTGCTACTCCATGCAATCTCAGGCCTGCCAGGCATCCGACCACCGCAGCGCGCGGCGCTGGGCGATGCCGAGCAGGACGTCGGTTCCCTTGCCGAGCAGCGCCAGCAGCACGATGCTCAGGACAATAATATCGGCACGGCCAGTGTTCTGACCGTCAGTGAGGAGGAAGCCGAGCCCGCGCGACGCCCCGATCAGCTCGGCGGCGACAAGGAAGAGCCAGCCCTGCGCAAGCCCGATCCGCAGGCCGGTCAGCAGCGACGGTGTTGCCGCCGGCAGCAGGATCTGCCACGCAAGCACCGGCCCCCGGAGCCCGTAGGCGTGGCCGACCTCGACCAGCTTTCGGTCGATCTGCTGGATGCCACCGACGAACGCGGTGAAGACTGGGAAGAAGACGCCGATCGCCACCAGCGTGATCTTCGGCTGGTCGCCGATACCCATCCAGAGGATGAGCAGCGGCACCCACGCCAGCGAGGGGATCGCACGAACCGCCTGGATAGTCGGCGAAAGCAGCGCGTCGATCAGTGGCGAGAGGCCGACCGCCAGCCCGAGCAACACGGCGATGCCCGCACCCCACGCAAACCCCTGCGCCACCCGCCCGATGCTGATCGTGATGTGCTCCAGCAGCAGGTCGGCGGTCCAGAGTTGCTCGGCACCGAGCCAGACGTCCTTCGGGGCGGGCAACTGGCTGCGCGTGTAGACCTCCCGCGCGACCAGCCACTGCCACAGGCCGAGCAGCGCGACCGGGACGATCAGGCCGAGCAGCCAGCGCGGCGCGCCGAGTGCGCGTCGCCATCGGGGTTTGGCCGGGACAACAGGTTGACGTGCGATGGTCGACGTTTGTCGGGCGATGGCCATGGCCGGTGCTCCTCCGTGAAACGATTTGTGCCCCTGATCAACGTGTCATTTCGACCGAGGGCCGTCAGGCCCGCGTGGAGAAATCTCTGTCTGAATGCGCTTCAACGATCGAAGCTTGTGCCTCCGCATGGGAGCGATTTCTCCACTCCGCTCGCGCGTTCCGGTCGAAATGACACGTTGAGCATTCTGGCGGCCTCTCTATGGTGCCTCGCCCTCGACGACAGCTTCGGTGATCTCCGTGCGGTAGAGCGTATCGAGTGCCTCCTGTGGGTCGGCACCGGGCGCGAACTGGTTCTCCGCCTCCAGAATCGGGATGATGGGCTCCAGCCCCTCTGCCTGAGTCTCGCCCGGAACCGGGTCGATCTCCAGATTCGTCCGCTCCACCAGCACCTTCTTCGCCACCTCGAGCGAGAGGCCCGCCTCCTCGCTCAGGATCTGGGCCGCCTCGTCCGGGTTCTCGAGAATCCAGTGCCGGGCGCGCTCGTACTGCTCGATCACGAGGGCCACGACCTCCGGGTACTCCTCCAGGAACGCTTCCCTCACGTTGAGCGCACCCCACGTGTTGAAATCGATGTTGCGGTAGATCAGCCGCGACCCCTCCTCCAACTCCGTCTGCGCCATGTGCGGGTCGAGTCCGGCCCAGGCGTCGACATCGCCCCGCTCCAGGGCGGTCTTGCCGTCGGCGTGCTGGAGGTTGACCACTTCGACGTCCGCCTCGCTCATCCCATGCTCGGCGAGCGTCTGCAGCAGGAAGAAGTACGGGTCGGTGCCCTTGGTGGCGGCAATCTTCTTGCCCTCCAGATCCTCGACGGTCTCGATCTCGGAGTCCTCGGTGACCACCAGCGCCGTCCACTCCGGCTGGGAGTAGAGGTAGATCGTATGCAGGTCGGTGCCGTTGGCACGGGCCAGGAAAGCCGCAACGCCGGCGGTGGAGGCGAAATCGATCGCATCGGAGCGCAGGAACTCATTGGCCTTGTTGCTGCCGGCGCTCAGCGTCCAAGTCACCTCGGTGTCGGGCAGCGCCTCCTCGATCCAGCCGAAGCGCTTGAGCACGAGGCTGCTCGGGTTGTAGTAGGCGTAGTCCATCCGGAGGGTCTCCGGGGCGTCGATCTCCTCCTGAGCGGCAGCGCGGCTGGCGCCCCAGAGGGTACCGGTGACGGCGGCAGCACCCGCAGCGGCGAGCAGGCGGCGGCGGTCGATGGTCGAGGAAATGGCGAGGCGATTGGTCATGTCGAGATCGATCCTTTCGCATGTGGAGCACAATCGCGGCGACCTGCGCTACGACAGTGTGTGAGCAAGAGAGATCAGGGAGTTGTGCAGCCCCTCGCGCCTAGTCGGCGGCGAGGGCGCCAGGACACACGGTGTCCTCCCGTTCGGGAACGAGCCCGACACCGAACCGCCGAAGGATGCTGTCCCGCATGCAACCGATCGCCGGGTGCGAGCGGTCGCGAGGGCGCGGCACGGGGATGCGATGCGTGGCCACTACCCGAGCGGGCGTGCCGCCGAGGATCACGATGCGATCAGCGAGGTAGAGCGCCTCGTCGATGTCATGGGTGACGAGCACGACGGTTTGGTCATGCCGCTCGCGCACCTGCAGCAGCAGGTCCTGCATACGCAGCCGAGTGAGGGCATCTAGAGCGGCGAAGGGTTCGTCGAGCAGGAGCACGTCGGGCTCGGCAGCGAGTCCCCGAGCAAGTGCGACGCGCTGGGCCATTCCGCCGGAGAGCTGATGCGGCCAGGCACCGGCCGATTCGGCGAGCCCGACCTCGTCGAGCAGCGCCGCCACGCGCTCACGCTGGTTCCCGGCACGCCGGCGGGCACCGAGCGCGACGTTCTGCGCCACGGTCCGCCACGGCAGCAGGCGCGGCTCCTGGAAAACGACGGCGCAGCGGTCGTCCGTCACCGAAACCGGTCGACCGCCGATAGCGACCTCGCCGGCGGTCGGCTGCTCGAGCCCGGCAATGAGCCGGAGCACCGTCGACTTGCCACATCCGCTCGGACCGAGGATCGCGACGAACTCGCCGGGGTCGACAGCGAGCGAGAGATCGTCGAGCACGTCGGTGTATTGGTTCTTGCGAGTGAACGCCTTGGCGACCTGCGCCAGGGCGACGTCCTGGGTCATCGTTCAGACTCCCGGGCGACCGGGGTGCCGCGGCTGGCCGGACCGCAGACACGAAAATCGCCCCGTTCGCGTGGGCGAAGGGACGTCACCAGGACTCACGGGGAGTGCCGTTGACCTCCTCATCGTCCAGCACGATTGCTGTCGGCATTAGCACCTTCCCGTCGACGTCGTCGGGGGGTTGCTGGAGCTTCAACGGGCCGTTCCCTCTGCTCCTCTGGATGAGTCGGTTCAGATTCGATTGTTCTTTTCACTCTACGGGCAACGGTCGCAGTCCGTCAACCCCCTGCGTGAAATTGCTCACGAGCGTGGCATGAGCGGACCCACACTTGGTGGGCCCGCCCCCTGCCGATGCGAGCCGACGCTACACTTCGATCTCGAAAATGGTCTCGATCTCGACTGGAACCTCGCTCGGGAGCGCCTGCATGCCGACGGCGGAGCGGGCGTGCTTGCCCTTGTCGCCGAGCACCTCGTAGTAGAACTCGGTAGCGCCGTGGACGACCTGTGGCGTCTCCGCGAAGCCCGGTGCGGCGTTGACCATGCCGAGCAGCTTCACCACCCGCTTGATGCGGGAGAGATCTCCGAGCACCGCCTTGGCGATCGCAAGCTGCTGGATGGCGCAGTCCCGGGCAGCGGCATAGCCCTCCTCCGTCGTGTAGACGTCACCGACACGGCCCTTGAGCGACTTGTCGCCCGGCGTGGAGCCGCAGCAGAACAAGAGGTTGTCGACAACGACACCCAACTCGACGGCAGGATGAAACGGCTTCGCCTCGGGCAGCTCGATGCCCATGTCCTTCAGCTTCTCTTCCGGAGTCATCGCGATCCTTTCTACGCATTTACGTAGGTTCGATCTCGTATACGGGGTCGATCGGCCAGCTAGCGCTCGAGGCGCGTGTATCTCGCTCGCGCGCTTCGCACGCCCCAACCCCCGGTGGGGCCGCCCATACGGTGTGGGATCGATGTTCACCTGTCAATCCGGCGGGTCGGCTCCGACGGTCAGGACAGGAGCTCGCGGATCGCGGCGAGGATCGTCTCCGGCTCGCCCGGCTCGAGCGTCTGCGGGTTGAGCGCGATCTGGTCGTCACCGATCTTCGCGACGGCGATGCGCGGGTCACGCTCCCACAGCGCCTCGTGAAGGGCATCCCGGCTCATGCGGGCATCCGGACCGATGGTCAGGATTGCCCGTCCATGGGGCTGTCCCGCCTCGCTGGGGAAACCCCGCTCGGCGATCACGCCGGGCAGATCGCGGACGCCGTCCAGCCACATCTCGACCGTCGCCTCGTAGCCGGCCAGCACCGCCTCCTCGTCCTGCGCGAGCGACCACTCCACGGCAGCGAGGCAGCCCAGCAGCTCCTCCTTGCCGACCTTCATCGGCCTGCCGATGGCGGCGTTCGGGGATCCGTTTATGCTCACCGCCGCGATCAGGTCGGCCCGACCCAGCACGAGCCCGCTCGACTGCGGTCCGCGCAGCCCCTTGCCGCCACTGAAAATGGCGAGATCAGCACCCAGATCGCGCGTGAAGTACCAGAGGTTGGCGATCGTGGGCACCTGTGCGGCGGCATCGACGATGACCGGGACACCACACTCCCTCCCGATCGCGACCACCTGCTCGACTGGCAAGGCGCCTTCGGCCCAGTGGGCGCCAGCGAACCAGAGGATGGCCGCGGTTCGCTCGGTGATCGCTGCCTCCACCGCTTCTACGGTGCCCTCGACCTCGACCATCGTCACCCCGGTCATGCGCGCGGCATAGTCGTAGCCGTTGCGCTGGGAGCGGTGGATGACCAACTCGCTCTTCTCGAACCCGGACGGGCCGGGGAAGCTGTCGATCAACGCCGGGTCGGCGCTGGCCATGCACGCCGCAACCGAAAGGGTGATCCCCGCCGCCGCTCCCGACGAGACGTAGGCCGCGTCGTTATGCGTCAACTCGGCGACCCGCGCTCCCACCTTGCGCTGCAACTCGTGAAGATCGATGAAGTGCCGGGCTCCGGCCTGCATGGCGGCCAGCACCGGCGCTGGCATCAGCGAGCCGCCGAGCGCGGTGAGCGTCGCCGAGGCATTGATCACCGGCCGGATGTCGAGCTCGGCGAGCCAGTCTCGCTCGGTCCTCGGTTCTGTCGTGCGGTCGGTCACCGCCATGGCCCGATCTCCTCTGGCTGCCAGCTCCGCGGCGCGGGATCCACGCCGAGCTGATCGCTCATCCACGCATCGTTCGCGTCGTGGTCGGTCTGCCCTTCATGGGTTACGTCGTAGTAGGCCAGCTCGGAACCAATGTCTTTGACGAGCGGCGCCAGCCATGCGTCGTCGAGGAAGCGGCTCTCCCGATCTCGGTTGAGGTGGACCGCAGCCGTCACCTTGCCCGCCTGGAACTGCGGGTCGACGTACCCGAGCGATCGCCCCACGGCGTCCCGATCATCCGGATACGTTCGCACCCAGTCGCTGATCTCCTCATAGGGATACGCCTCGGTCTCCGAGGCCAACTCGCCCAGACGGTACCAGAAGGTGCTCGTCACCTGCACTGCCTTGGCGCCCGGACGCCGGGCGTTGAGCAGCAAGCCGGCATCGGTGCCGGTGATACCGATCCGCCTGGTATCGACGGCGGCATGGTCGCGCAGCACCTCCCAGGCGCGCAGTATGTCCGCCATCACGCCCCGAAAGACCCACTCCTCTGGATCGGTGATGCCGTTGGTCAGGTGACCGGGGAAGGCGGCCGCGTACGGCTTGTCCGCACCGCGCTGGCCGCGGGTCATCACGGTCATCGTCACGTATCGCTGCCGCAGGTCGTAGTGGGCGGGCGTGACGACACTGGCGTATCCCGGCGTGGTGAAGAGCGCCGGAAAGGGACCATCGCCGTGCGGCACACTGAACCACGCGGCAATGACGTAGTTGTCGATACTCGTCATCCGGGGCCGGTAGACCGTCGCATGCTCGTTGCTCTGCAATGGAGCGACCTCATACTCGGGGTTCGCCGGCCGCGCGGCCAGATCCTCGTCGATGCCGTCCCACCAGGCATTGAGGTCGCCGGGGCGCGTGCTGGTGAACTTGGGATCGGCCCCCGTCGGTGCGTCGATGGTCGTGACGGTGTCGCCGGCATCGGTAGTTCCCGCCTGGGGAACGCGCTCGTGGTGTTCGGTCATCTCGTTCCCCCTATCCCACCGTCGTCTGGGCGTGCTCATTGGTTGTGGCTGGGCACAGGTGCTCGGCAAGGAAGGCCTCGACGTTGCGCATTTCCCAATAGTTGCCGGCGTCGTGCCCGCAGCGTTCGTAGGTGTGCAGCGTGACCTCGCCCGGCAGGGCGTCGCGCAACGCGAAGGCGGTCTCCGGCGGACAGACGTCATCGTTGAGACCGGCATAGAGCAGCATCGGCGCCCTCACCCGGGACGCGAGGTTGAGGCAGTCGAAGTAGTTGAGCGTGTCGCGCGCCTGCTCCTGCCTCTCTGGATAGAGCCGGAAGTACTCGTTCATCTCCTCATAGGGGTAGGAATGGGTCAGTTCAGCGCAATCCATGTAGCCGGTCAGATAGGGCGCGCCGGCCGCACCACACGTGACGATGTCAGGCCGAAGCGCGGCAGAGACGATCGTCAGCGCGCCGCCCTGGCTGCTGCCATGCACGCCGATGCGACTCGAATCGACCTCTTCTCGTGAGAGCAGGAAGTCAATGGCGCGGACGGCGTCGGCGTAGAAGCCACGGTAGCTGTAGGTGTTGCGATCGATGATCCGGTTGATCAGCAGGCCAGGATAGCCGGGATTGAACTGGCTGTTGGAGCGCAGCTTGCCGCGCGGCGCCACACCAACCGCGGCATAGCCCATCTTCGCCCACGACTTCGGCAGCGTCGGCTCGGAGACGTAGCCGGGCACGATCGAGAGCCCCGGATACGGACCTGCAATGTGACGCTCGTGCGGGCGGCAGTACCACCCGGCGATGCGGACATCATCGAGGCTGGTGTAGTGGATCTCGAAGACCTCGACCTCGTCGGTCGAGCGCAGGGGTACGGGAGTCAGCTCGGGGTCGAGCGGGATCCCGTCGAGCTCGGCGAGGATCTGGTCCCAGAATGCGTCGAAGTCGGCCGGCCGGGTCACGCTGCACTGATAGTGCTCGACTCGTCCACGGGTCGTCACGCTGGTGTCCTTTCAAAGCGCGTGCGGCGATGGTCGCTGGCGGCACTCTCGCCCGGATCACCACGTCTGGCAAGAGGGCATTCCGTACAACCTGGCACGATCGAACCCCTGTCTCACCCCCTACCATGCAGCCATACATGGGGTATGATCGGGCGACGTTTGGACACCCCATCTGGAGGCCCGATGCGAAGCACCCTGACCCACCTCGAATGCTCCAACTGCGGCGAGAGCTACCCTGCCGACCAGCTGATGACCACCTGCCCGGCTTGTGGCAAGGTCCTCCTTGCCCGCTACGACCTTGACCGGGCCAGGCAGACGATGACCCCCGAAGCGCTGTGCAGCCGATCGTGGGACATGTGGCGCTACACCGAGCTCCTGCCGGTGCTCGATCCGGCCAACCGCGCGATGCTCGGCGAGGGGGGCACGCCGCTGCTGGAGGCGCCGCACCTCGGCAAGACGTTCGGGATCGACCGGCTGCTGGTCAAGGACGAGGGCCTGAACCCCACCGGCAGCTTCAAGGCGCGAGGGTTGGCCATGGCCGTCTCCCGCGCGAAGGAGCTGGGCGCGGAGGAGTTGGTCATTCCTTCCGCCGGGAATGCCGGGTCGGCGATGGCGGCCTACGCCGCCCGCGCCGGGCTGCCGGCCCACGTTTTCATGCCGGCCGACGTGCCCGAGGTGATGAAGGTCGAATGCCACGCCTACGGCGCACGCACGTATTTGGTCGATGGCCTCATCAACGACGCCGGCAAGGTTTCCCGCCAGGCGGCCGACGCCTTCGGCTGGTTCGACGTTTCGACGCTCAAAGAGCCCTACCGGGCCGAGGGCAAGAAGACGATGGGCCTGGAGATCGCGGAGCAGCTGGGCTGGCGCGTGCCGGACGCGATCGTCTACCCCACGGGCGGCGGCACCGGTATCGTCGGTATGTGGAAGGCCTTCGACGAGCTGGAGACGATCGGCCTGATCGGTCCTGCGCGACCGAAGATGATCGTCGTTCAAGCGGAGGGGTGTGCGCCGATCGTGCGCGCCTTTGACGCCGGCGAGCGGCACGCCGAACTCTGGATCGGGGCCGAGACGTGCGCCGCAGGGTTGCGCGTGCCGGTCGCGATCGGCGACTACCTCATCCTCGACGCGGTCCACCAAAGCGGTGGCACCGCCATCACGGTGTCCGAGACGGAGCTGATGGAGGGCATACACGTCGCCGCCGAGCGCGAGGGCATCTTCGCCTCGCCCGAAGCGGGGGCGGCATTCATCGCCACCCGCAACCTGCGCGAGAGCGGGTTCCTGCAGCAGCGCGACGAGGTCGTCATCTTCTCGACCGGCAGCGGCATGAAGCACACCGACATGTTCGCGCCGGCGCTCCCCACGCTCGATCCGAGCGCCGACGATCTGCTCGACCGCATCGCCGACAACGCGCGGCACGTCTGACCGCCCAACACGACGGGGAGGACACGTAATGGTCACGGGGGCATACAACGATGTCCGCATGCATACCTGTCCGCTATTAGTGAAGGCTTCGTCCTTCGGAAACGAAGGAACACCCCGCTTGTCTCGCTGTCCATGCCAGGATCCCTGTAGCGCACATGGCTGATTTTCAGTCCTGCCACGCGGACCACCACC
>DASYWL010000024.1:0-10970 GCA_035936055.1 Thermomicrobiales bacterium | reverse complement strand
GTCACGGCCCGGGCCTTACTCGCGGGTCCAAACGTCGATCGCGCGGTCGTACTCGACGATGCCGCCACCACCGAAGAATATTCCAGTCTCGCGCTCGGCGCTCACGGCGCTGTCAGAGCCGTGCACGAGGTTGCGACCGATCATCAGGCCGAAGTCCGCTCGAATGGTGCCCGGACTCGCCTCGGCCGGCTTGGTCGCACCCATGGTGGTCCGGGTGATCGCGATCGCGTCCGGGCCCTCCAGCACCATCAGCACCGACGGTGACGAGGTGATGTACTCGACGAGACCTTCGTAGAAGGGCTTGCCCTTGTGCTCGCTGTAGTGCTCCTCGGCCGTTTCACGTGAAACAGTTTCGAACCGCATCGCCGCGATCTTGAGCCCCCGTCGCTCGAACCGCGCGATGATCTCCCCGATGAGCCCGCGCTGCACCGCATCTGGCTTGATGATCACGAGTGTGCGTTCTATAGCCACGTTCTGCTTTCTCCCAGGTACTACCCGGCCAAGCCGGTACTCCGATATCCGCTCAAGCATACCGGGCCGCAGAGCTCGATGTCACCTATCGCCGGCTCGCGCCTCCTGCTCGGATGCCGCCGGCGCATCAGTCGCATCACTGGGCGCGTTCGGCCTAGTACCCCTCCGCTTGGTGCCGGAAACCTTGCCGCCCGGTCGGTTGCGCGGGTTGCGTCGCCGCGCCATCTCCAGTGTCCAGAGGGTCACTGCGACCGCGACCACCAGCGGGATCAGGATCACCACCACGATCACCAGAAACCATTCGAATCCGCTCATTGCCCTGTTTCCGTTCTCGACCGATACAAGAAGAACGCCGGTGGAAGCATATCAGCCTCCACCGGCGTTCCCGACAATGCGCGTAATGTCGTTGCCCGTCTACGAGAGCGCGAGCAACATCGGGTTTTCCAGGTAGCGCTTGAGCGCCTGCAAGAAGACCGCAACCTCGGCGCCGTCGAGCGCGCGGTGGTCGGCCGCGAGCGTGATCGACATTTTGTGCCCGATTGCGATCTCACCGTCGCGCACCACCGGGGTCTCGCGCACCGACGCGACCGCGAGGATCGCCGCTTGGGGCGGGTTGATGACGGCGATGAACTCGTCGACGTCGAACATGCCGAGGTTGCTGATCGTGAATGTGCCGCCCTGGTACTCCTCCGGCTTGAGACCGCCCTCGCGCGCGCGCCGGCCGATGTCCTTGGCGATCCGGGAGATCGCGCCGAGGCTCTTCTGATCGGCTTGCGGAATGAACGGGGCGATCAGGCCACCCTCAACCGCCACCGCCATGTTGACGTCGATAGTTTCGTGCTGGACGAGCTCGCCATTCACATAACTTCGATTGACGTCTGGGTGCTCGGCGAGCGCCAGGGCCGCCGCCTTGATCACTAGGTCGTTGACCGACACCTTGCCGCCGCCTTCCTCAAGCGACGCGTTGATCTGCTTGCGGAACTCCATGGAGGCCGACATGTCCACCGACGTCGTGACGTAGAAGTGCGGCACCTCGCGCTTCGACTGCGCCATGCGCTCGCCGGTGCGCTGCTTCATGCGCGACATCTCGACTGCCGTCCCGGGGGCGGCCTCCAGTGGAGCGGCGGCCGGTTGCTGTGCTGGAGCCTGTGGCTGAGCCGCAGGTGCCCCTGCCTGCGGAGCCTGCTTCTCGCCAGAGACGTAGGGAGCGATGTCCGCCTTGATGATGCGACCGCCCGGGCCGGAACCGGCCACCTGCGAGAGGTCGATGTTGTGCTCCCCGGCGAGGCGCTTCACCAGCGGGGAGGCGCGCAGGCGTGAACCGTCGGCACGTTCCGGCGGAGCGGGAGCTTCCTGTGCCTCGGTCGCCGGCGGGGTCGCGGCTGCTGCCGGTGCGGTGCCGTTGGTCGCACCCGGGACGACGGCATCATCGTCGGTCCCAGCGGCATGAGCCGCTTCGCCGGCTCCTTCCTCCTGGCCCTCGGTCTCCGCCTTCGGCGCCTCCTGCGCGGGGACGCCCGCGCCGTCCGGTGTCTTGCCGACCTCGTCCTGGGAACCGATGGTGGCGACCGCGGTGCCGATCGGCACGGTGTCGCCTTCCTCGACAAGCCTGTTGGTCAGGAACCCGCCCTCGTTGGCCTCGATCTCGAGGGTGACCTTGTCGGTCTCGATCTCGGCGATCGGGTCACCCTCGGCAACCTCATCGCCGGGGTTCTTGAGCCATTTGAGAAGAGTGCCCTCTTCCATGGCGTCGCCCATCTTGGGCATGATGACTTCGGCCATTACACGCTCTCCTGGTACAGCACGCGCTGCACGGCTTCCTGAATCTTCGCTTCGCTCGGGAATGCGGCCACCTCGAGGTTGCGCGCGTAGGGCGCAGGCACCTCGGCCCCGCTGACCCGCTCGACCGGCGCGTCGAGGTAGTCAAACGCGTGCTCCTGGACAAGCGCGGCGACCTCGCTCCCCACGCTGAACCAGCGCCACTGCTCCTGCACCACGACTGCCCGGTTCGTCTTTTTGACCGACTCGATGATGGTCTCGGTGTCGAACGGGCGGATCGAGCGCAGGTCGATCACCTCGGCCTGAACGCCCTCTTTCTTGAGCTCATCCGCGACCCGCAGGAGCATGTTGACCTGCCGGCCATAGGCGATCAGCGTTACGTCCGTGCCCTCACGGGCGACGCGCGCCTTGCCGAACTCGACGGTGTAGTCGCCGTCGGGCACCTCGCCCTTGGTGCCGTAGAGGGCACCGGCTTCGAGGAAGATCACCGGGTCCGGGTCGCGGATCGCGGCGAGCATCATGCCCTTGACGTCCTCAGGGGTGACCGGGGAGACCACCTTGAGGCCGGGGAAGTGGCCGTAGAAGCCTTCCAGGCTGTGGGTGTGCTGGGCGGAGAGTTGGACGCCGCCGCCGTTCGGGCCGCGGATCACCAGTGGGATGTGGACTTGCCCGCCGGAGAAGTAGCGGATCTTGGCCGCGTTCTGCAGGATTTGGTCCGCCGCCTGGAACGAGAAGTTCCAGGTCATCATCTCGACCACCGGCTTCATGCCCGCCATGGCCATGCCGATAGCGGCACCGGTGAAGCCGAGCTCCGAAATCGGCGTGTCGATCACGCGGCGGGGGCCGAACTCGTCAATCAGCCCGTTGGTGACGAGGTGCGTGCCACCGTAGACACCGATATCCTCGCCGAGCAGGACGACCGATTCGTCCCGCTCCATCTCGTCGGCCATCGCTGCCCGCAGGGCATCGCGATAGGTTTTTACTGGCATCTCGCCAATCCCTTTCTCAGCAAGCTGTTCCAAAACCCAGGAACTGCCCGTGCGGCTACCCTGCGTCCGCGACCTTCATCTCCGACGCGTAGACATCGGTGGTGAGCTCCGAGAGATCCGGCTCCGGACTCTCCTCGGCGAACTTCACCGCGTCCGCGACGACCTCCTTCTTCTCCTCATGGATCTGCTCGATCGTCGAATCCTCGACACCGGCATCGGTCAGGCGCTTCTCAAGGAGGCCGATCGGGTCGCGCTCGCGCCACTTCTTGACCTCTTCCTTGGTGCGGTACTTCTCGAGGAAGTCGGCGGCGCCGTGCGGCACGGTCCGGTAGGTGAGCGCCTCGATCGCGTAGGGGGTGTTCGTCTCGCGGACGCGCTGGGTCGCCTTGCGCGTGCACTCGATCACGGCGACGAGATCCATGCCGTCGACCTTCTCGTGCTCGATGCCGTAGGCGTCGAACTTTGAGCCGAGGTCGGTGTTGGCCGTGGCGCGCTCGACACTGGTGCCCATACCGTACTGGTTGTTCTCGAGTACGAAGAGGCAGGGGTTGAGCCCCTCCTTGCCCCACAGACCGGAGAGGTTGGCGGCCTCGTGGAAGGCGCCGTTGTTGATCGCGCCATCACCCAGATAGAGCTGGACGATGCTGCCTTCCTTCTGGTAGGCGGCCGCGTAGGCCATGCCGACACCGAGCGGGATGTGCCCACCGACGATGCCGTACCCGCCATAGAGATCATTCTTCACATCGAACAGGTGCATCGATCCGCCCTTGCCCTTGACGAGGCCCGTGCCCTTGCCATAGAGCTCGGCCATCACCTCGCGCGGGGTGGCGCCCAGCAGGAGAGCATGGGCGTGGTCGCGATAGGCGGTGATGACGCGGTCACCGTCCTGATGGCTCTCCAGCATGCCGGTGGCCACGGCCTCCTGGCCCACGTAGAGGTGGAGGTAACCGCCGATCTTGCCCTGCCGGAAGCCGCGCTGGGCGGCATCCTCGAAGAGGCGGATCTCCACCATCTTCCTGTACAGCGACAGCAACTTCTCGGTGTCGAGCTCCACGTGCTTCTCCTTCTCCGGAGCGGAGTTGGCCGCGTCGTTGCTCCGGCCTCGCTTCGTCGTACGTTTGGTGGATGCCATAGCCGGCCTCTTGAGAACTATCGCGGCACCGGCTCGGCCGAGCGGAGCCGCTCGCGGAACGGTACGGGGTATCAATGGTGCGGTTTTGCCGATGCGGCACGCGCATCAGTGTTACTCGACAGCAGCCGGGCACACCGGGCCCCGACCTTGTTCACCACAATTGGGCGCAATTGTACCGCAGCACCGGCGGGGTGGCTCACCATGTCTGCCGCTGAGAGCCGCGGAGCTCGGTAGACAAAACAGCCGCCACGCCGGAGGGCGTGACGGCCAGACATCGCCTCGAATTGTGGTTTCACGTGCCGGGTTCGATCTCGGCTTCGGTGTCAGCTGCGGCCAACTCCTCCGCCTTCTGGCTGGACGCGCGGATTCCATCAGCCAATGCGTATCCCGGCTTGGGACGCAGGGGACTGCGCAGGGTGGGATACGCCTTGCGCATCTCTTCGTAGCTGATCGGCGCCTGCTCAAAGCGAGCCGGGTCGTCCTCGTTGCCGTCCTCGGGCGCAAAGACGTGCATGATGCGCTGCGCGGAGCCGTACTCGGTCAGCGGTCGGCGCGGCGGGGTCGCCGGCACCTCGACCGGCAACTCGCCCTCGCCTGGAATGGTCGAGCGGTCTGGCACCTTGCCAGGAATCTGCGGCGAGGCGGTGGCCCCCGGAGCCCCTGGCACCGGCTGGCGGCCTCGCACGACCGGATCGTTGATGCTGGCTCTCTTCGGTAACACGAATCCCATGACGAATAGGCCTCCTGGTGGCAAACACGCGTGCATCTGTCGCTGCGAGCAGTCTAGCAGCCGTCATGCCACCGCGACGGGCCCAGCCTGTCGCGGTGGCAACCGGACGCTCTGTGCTGCGGCAGCGGGCACAGGACGAGCAGGCGGAAGATGGAGAGGAATGTCCCCTCGTGGCGCTCGATCGGGAAGCCCATCCTCTCCACCAGCCGGTCGGTCGGACGGTCGAGGTGACACCCCATCCGGCGCTCCTGCAGCGGGGAGAGCAGGTGCAGCACCCCCGAGAGGAGCGGGTTCGGCGGGTCGACGTGCTCCAGCAGCACGATACGTCCGTCCGGGCGGCAGACCCGCGACATCTCCCTGAGGGTGCGCTCCGGATCGGGGACGGTGCAGAGTGTCAGGCTCGTGGTCACGGTGTCGAAGCTGGCGTCAGGGTAGGGGAGGTCGGTGGCCTCGACCTGCTCGAATGTCACCGGGCGCCCCTCCACCTCGGGGCGCTGGCGTGCCTCGGCCAGCATGCCGGGCGAGAGGTCCGTGGCGGTGAAGCTGGTGATTCGGTCCCAGTCGACAAAGCGGAAGATCATGCCCGTGCCGCTGCCGAGCTCGAGCACGTCGCCACGGAGCATCGCACCCAGCTCCTGACGAAAGCGGTCACCCATCAACAGGCGCTCGCCGCGTGCCTCTCGGGCATTCCAGGTTGGTGCGAGCCCGTCATAGAGCTCTCGGACATGCTCGGTGGGTTCGGCGTGGGATCGGGGCATCGGATACCTCCCGGCGGGGCTCGACATCGGTTGCCAATGGCGGCAGTGTACCGTGGAGGGTATGCGGCGATCCCCCAAAGGGGGCGCAGGGCGGACATGAGACGCCCCACTCCCGTGAGTGACTACAAAGCAGCCGTAACTGTGGAGGGTGCCCGTGCCTCCTCGTCCGCCGGTCCCGACCATCGCCGATCTCCGCAATGCCGAGCCGAATGAGCGCCGGGCGATCGCGCAAGCCCTCGTCGAGCGGTCGCACGACCTTGAGACCGTCCGGGCGGCACTTGCCGTACTCGAAGCCGAGCAGGACCCGGCACTCCGGCCGGTGTTGCATCGCAAGTATGTATGGTGCGAGTCGTCGCCCAGCCGCCGGGATTCCAGCAGCTTCATCCGTGCGGGGATCGTGCGTGCCCTCCAGCCGATCATCCATCATGATGACGAGCCGATCCTGTTGCGGGCGCTGACAACCTATCAAATGCAGGGGCTCTACGAGCTCTGCGCCGAACTGCGTGCCGTTGCGCTCCGGGCGATGACCGACCTTGACCCCGGGACCGCTGCGCTGTTTGCCGCGCGGTTCCTGTCCGACCCGCTAACGTCGTTCTCCGGCGAGCCGGCGATTACCGCCATCCACTTGCTGGCAGCGCAGCAGCGGCTGGAACCGGTCTTCGCGGTGGCATCATGGGAGAAGGGGGGCGGGCAGATCGTCGGGGAGGCGTTGCGCAACCTCGTGGATCTTCGCCCGGAGCTCGTCGACCTGCTGATCGAGCGCCACCGCGAGAGCGAGGACGCGCAGGTCGTGGTCGGCCTGTTCGACCTGCTGCTGCACCATCGCGAGCGGGCTCGCTGGCATGAGCTCATCATCCAGCACGTGGCCACATCGCAGGATCTCGGTGTCTACGGCTTGGTCGTAACATCGATCGTTGCAAGCCGTGACGAGGTGCTGATCGGCGCGCTGCGCGCCCTCGCCGTCGACGAGCGCGACCCGCAGCGACGGAGCCTGCTTGACCACGCGCTGGAGCTCGCTTGACAGTTGGCGGACCGAAAGCGACATCTGGACTCGACCTTGTACGCAGTATGCCAACCGTGTAGGGTGCATGCGGCATCCGTTCCCACTCGGCACGGATGAGACAGCTTGCCATCCATCATGCCGGAAAGGGACCAGTTCACGTGAATCGAACGTCAGGTCAGCATGCGAGCGCGGCGGTGCGGTTTGCGGTCATCGGCGCGGGAGGCATGGGGCGCACCCATGTCGCCAACATCGCCGCGTCGCCCGACGCTGGGGTCCGCTGGGTCGTCGATCTCGACGAGGCGCTTTGCACGGCGGCGGCCAAATTGTGTGGCGCCCGCGCCAGCACGGAGATGGATGAGGCGCTGGGTGACCCGGAGGTCGATGCGGTGCTGATCGCGCTGCCGACCTCAGCGCACCGCATGGCAACCGAGCGGGCCGCCGAGGCGGGCAAGCACGTCTTCTGCGAGAAGCCGATCGCGCGGCATGTCGAGGATGCGGTCGCGATGACCGAGGCCTGCGAGCGGGCCGATGTGATCTTCCAGGTTGGTCACGTGGTCCGCTTCTTCCCGGAATACGCGCGCATCAAGCAGGTGCTCGATGCCGGCACACTCGGGCAGATCGCCATGGTCCGGACCCAGCGCCGCAGCGCCCCGGTGATGGAGCGCAGTCCCTGGTTTGCCGACCTCGAGAAGAACGGCGGGATTATCATCGACCTGATGATCCATGACCTCGACACGCTCCGTTGGTACTTCGGTGACGTCGAGCGGGTCTTCGCGCACGGGCTCAGCTACACCGAGTGGCAGCAGAGCCGCGACGTCGCGATGGCCTCGCTGCGCTTTCGCAACGGCGTGATCGCCCATCTCGATGCCAGCTGGGCGCACGGTGGCTTCTATACCGCCATTGAGGTCGCGGGCGAGAAGGGCCTGCTTTCGCACAACAGCCGCAAGAACGCCACGCTCACGTTCGAGAGCAGCGAGGGCACGGCCGACAAGGGCAACATCGCCCCGCAGCTGACTTTTACGCGACCGTCGACCTTCAACCCCTACAGCCGTGAGGTCGCGCATTTTGTCGAAGCGATCCGCACCGGTTCACCGGTAATGACCCACGGCGCCGAGGCGACCCGCACGCTGGCGCTGGCGCAATCGGTGCTCGATTCGATGCGGACGGGCCGCCCCGTCGTGATCGAATCCAACGCCGTCGCCACCACCACCGCCTGACCAGGATGCAGCATCCCGAGGAGCTATCCCGATGACCGAACCGACCCAGATTGGCGCTGTGCACGTCGCCATTCTCAGCTTCGCGCACAGCCATGCGAACGGGTATGCCGGCGTCCTGAATGCCCTGCCGGACGCCGAGCTGGTGCTGATTGCCGACGACAACGCCGAGCGTGGGCGGGATGCCGCCGAGCGCTTCGGCGCCGAATTCGTTGGTGACTATGTCGAGGCACTCGCCCGCGATGACGTCGACGCCGTAGTGATCTGCTCGGAGAACGCGCGTCATGCCGAGCTGACGCTTGCCGCCGCCGACGCCGGCAAGCACGTGCTCTGCGAAAAGCCGCTGGCGACGACGATGGAGGACGCCCAGGCGATGATCGACGCCTGCGCGAGGGCCGGCGTCAAGCTGCAGACGGCCTTCCCGGTGCGCTTCAACGCCGCCGCGGTCGCCTTCCGCGACGCCATCCGCAACGGCCAGGCCGGCACCCCACTCGCCGTGATAGCTCGCAACCCCGGCACCTGCCCGATGGGCTGGTTTGTCGATCCAGACCTCGCCGGTGGTGGCGCCGTGATGGACCACACGGTCCACGTCATCGATGTGCTGCGGCACATCTTCGACGCCGAGGTGACCGAGGTCTACGCCGAGGCGGACACGCGCATCTACGACATTCCCGTCGACGACACAGGGCTGGTGATGTTCCGGATGAGCAATGGTCTGCGCGGCTCGCTCGACACCAGTTGGTCGCGGCCGGAGAACTGGCCGATCTGGGGCGGCGTCGAGATCGAGGTGATCGGGGAGAAGGGCGCGCTCAGGCTCGACGCCTTCAACGACAACCTTGAGATCGCCGAGATCGACGGACCGTCCTACACATGGCAGGCAGTCGAGCACAGTGGTGACCCGGAAATGGTCGCGGCGTTCATCCACGCGGTGCAGCACGATGAGCCGGTACAGGTGACGGGCGAGGACGGCATGCGCGCGATGCAGGTCGCGCTGGCGGCCTACGAGTCGGTGCGCACGCACGAGCCGGTCGAGGTGGTGACGGGGTAGGAGCGATAGGTGCAGGCAGGCGTGCGACCGAACCGTTCAATCAACGATTGTCATTTCGACTGGAACGCGCCTTGGCGTGCGAGTGGAGACATCGCTCCGACGGTCGAATCACGGCGTCTGGCATGCAAGACATTTCTCGACACGCTCGGCGCGTGCCGCGCCTCGCGGCTCGAAATGACGTCGCTCCTGGTTGCGATCTAAGCGCCGCCCGTCAGGACACGAAGGAGCCGGCGCCTGTATGACATGATGTATGACATGAAAGGAAACACCATGACGCAGACTGATCTGGTCTTTCTGCCATACCCGCGGTCGATCGATTTGCCCCAGGACACCCTTGGGTGCGCGATCGACCTCTCGACCCGCCTGCTGATCGGCCCGGATGCCGGTGCGGACACCCGGCATGCCGCCGGCACGGTGCGGGCTGCCGTTCGCGAGGTGATCGGAATTGACGTCCCGGTCACGGCGCAATCAGGCGCAGCCGGCGAGCGACCGGTTCGCTTTGTCCTGCAGGGACGCGATGATGCGCTGCTGCCCGCCGGCTTCTCGGACGTCTCCGGACTGGGCTTCGAGGCGCAGTACACCCTGGTGGTCGACGCGCAGGGCGTTACGATCGTCGCCGAAACCGAGGCAGGGCTCTTCTACGGCGCGCAGACGCTCATCCAGGTGATCCAGCAGGCGGGTCGCACACTGCCGACGCTGCGGATCGCCGACGCGCCGGTGCTGCCCAATCGCGGACTCATGTTGGACGTCTCCCGATTCAAAGTGCCGACGCCCGAGGCGCTCGAGCGGCTGGTCCGCACGCTCGCGCACTACAAGTACAACCAGCTACAGCTCTACATGGAGCATACGTTCGCCAGCCGGGAGCACCCGTCCATCGCTCCGGATGCCGGGGGCCTGACACCGAACGACCTGTTGCGGCTCGACGAGCTCTGCCGGCAGCATCACATCGACCTCGTGCCCAACTGGCAGTCGCTCGGGCACCAGCGGGTCATGCTGGAGCACCCGCGCTATGCCCACCTCGCCGAGACGGAGTGGCGCTGGTCGTTCGCGTCGACCAGCGACGAGGCGTTCGAGATCGTCGACGAGATCTACGGCGATCTGCTGCCGAACTTCTCGTCCGAGTACTTCAATATCGACGCCGACGAGCCGTGGGACATGGGCCTCGGTGTCTCGAAGGCGCGCACCGACAGGATCGGTGCCGGCGAGCTCTACATCGAGCACATCCGGCGGCTGCACGAGATGGTCAGCAAGCACGGCCGCACCATGATGATGTGGGCCGATGTCTTCTGGCACCATCCGGAGAAGGTCACCGACCTGCCCGACGACATCGTGCTGCTCGACTGGTGGTACGAGCCGAAGGAGCGCTACGACACGGTCGACACGCTGCGGGGCCGGCGCTTCTACGTCTGTCCCGGCACGGGCGCGTGGCTCTCGCTCTTCCCCCGCATCGAGCGGGCCATCGCCAACGTCCAGGGCTTCGTGCGAGACGGGGTCGAGGCCGGTGCCGAGGGTATGCTGATGACCGACTGGGGTGACTACGGGCATTTCACGATGTTCGAGAACAACTGGTATCCCTATCTCTGGGCGGCAGAGTGTGCCTGGAGCGGCGCGGAGACCAGTGTCGAAGCTTACGATCAGGCAGTAAGCCGCCTCTTCTTCCGGGACCCGAGTGGGAACCTCGTCGCTGCTATCCGCAGGCTTGGCTCGGTTATCGCGCCGATGGACGCGGAGCGGCAGGCTATCGCCGCCACCGGCCCGGCATTCTGGGGCGACCCGCTGGACCGCCGGGTGGAGCGGGTATTGCCGCGAGAGCAGATGGAGCAGATTCGCCAGGGTGCCGAGGCAC
>DASYWL010000023.1:0-24951 GCA_035936055.1 Thermomicrobiales bacterium | reverse complement strand
TCATCCAGAGGCGAGTGTTGCGGTAGACATGATCGAGTTCGGCCTCACCAGTGAAGGGGAGGCGGGTGCCGTCCGGCGACCAGACCGGCGAATCGTACGACCCTGTGCCGTCAGTGAGGCGCCGCGGTTCACCGCCATGCGCCGGGACGGTCCAGATGTCCGAGATGCGGGAGGTGTCCCAGTCGGGGTTGCGGTTGGTGGCGAACGCGATCTCTCGCCCGTCCGGAGACCACGCCGGGGAGCGGTGCAGGAACCAGCCCTCGGTCAGCTGCAGCGGTTCGGCGTCCGGCTCGGTACGGTCGACGACGAAGAGTTGCGGGTAGCGGTGGTCGACGAAGCCAAGCCCGTTGAACTTGGTGTGCGGAGGTGATCACCCGGACGTCGGCTTCGGTCTCCGCGTGCTCTGGCTTCATCTCGACCAGGCTGACGACGACGAGGCGCTGGCTGTCCGGCGCCCAGTCGTGCTCGAGCACGCCGTTGTCGAATGAGGTCACCCGGATCGGTTCGCCACCGTCGGTCGGCATTACCCAGAGCTGAGTCTTCGCGTCGTCGTTACCGCGCTTTGAGCTGAAGGCGATCCAGCGGCCGTCAGGGGACCATCTCGGGGAGCCGTCCCGCCACTCGCCGGACGTGAGCTGGCGCGTGTTGCCGTCGTCGGCATCCATCCGCCAGGTGGCCGCGCGGTACTCGTCGGTGTCGTGGTCAATGGTCAGCAGGGTCGTGAGGATGCTCGACCGATCGGGAGACACTTGCGGGTCGCCGACCATCCGGAACGCGTAGAGGTCGTCGATGGTGATCGGGCGGCCGTCGCGCGGCTCGGCTGTGACGGGCGTGGCGGCGATGTCGGTCTCGGACCAGGCGGGGGCGGACAGGGTGGCGGATTTCGGCATGGGGTTGGGGCTCCTCGGAGGGCTATGAAGAGGGTTCGACGCAAGTGATCGTGTAGGGGAGGGCCTTGTGCCGGCCCGCGACCTGACCTGTCGTTTCGAGCGGAAGGCGAGCGTCAGCGAGCCTGCAGTCGAGAAATCTCCCGTGAACCGGGAAGCGATGTCCCTGGCGGAAGAGATTTCTCCACTCCGCGCCTCTCAGGCGCTTCGGTCGAAATGACGTCATCGATGGATTCGCCAACCTTCAGCGCGACTCGCTGTCGGGAGGCGCGAGCAGCAGGGCTTCGACCATCTCGCCGGGCTCATAGGACGTCTCGCGCGGCGGAATGACCAACAACGCGT
The DNA here is from genome assembly GCA_035936055.1 of Thermomicrobiales bacterium. Taxonomy (GTDB): domain Bacteria; phylum Chloroflexota; class Chloroflexia; order Thermomicrobiales; family UBA6265; genus JACCVC01. The sequence goes on along the minus strand of DASYWL010000023.1, from coordinate 23,722 downwards.
TCGCGCCGACGAATGACGCCAGTCTCGACGACTGCTGCGGCCCGGTGCTGGCACCAACCAGCTTCCCCTCCGGCGTCACCGTCACCCTCGCGCGCTGATACTCGATGCGGTCGGACGGAGCAGCAGGGCTGGAGAGCGTCACCGGCACGCGGGGTCGGTTCGGCTTGGAGTCACCGCTCATGATTGCCATCGCCGGCCGCAGGAAGAGCTCGAAGGTCACCAGCGAGGAGACCGGGTTGCCTGGCAGGCCGAAGATCAGCGCGTCTCCGCGCGTGGCGAAGTTGAGCGGCTTGCCCGGCTTCATGAAGAGCCGACGGAAGTGGACCGTGACGTCGGGAGCGTCAAAGAGGATCGCCTTGATCAGGTCCAGCTCGCCCATCGAGATGCCGCCGGAGGTCAGGATGATGTCGTCCGTCTCCATGCGCTCGCGCAGCAGTGCCTCGAGCTGGTCACGCCTGTCCGGGGCTAGGCCGGACCAGGTGATCTCCCCGCCGGCGTCCAGCACCGCCGCCGAGAGGCTGAAGCGGTTGGCGTCGTAGATCTGTCCCGGCTTCAGCTCGCTGCCCGGCTCCATCACCTCGTCGCCCGTCGCGAGGATTGATACCCGCGGGCGGCGGCGGACCGGCACCTGCGCGATGCCGACGCTGGCGATCAGGCCGATGTGGGCGGGGTGCAGCCGGGTGCCGGTGCGCAGGACGACCTCCCCTCGTTTCAGGTCGGAGCCGACCGGGCGGATGTTGGTGCCGGGAGTGACGTCCTCGGCGTGGATGACGACATGATCCTCCGCCGGGGAGGTCTCCTCCACGGGCACGACTGCGTCCGCGCCGGTGGGGATGGGCGCGCCGGTCATGATGCGGACCGCCTGCCCGTCGTGGACCTCCTCGGCGATCATCGTGCCGGCTGGCTGCTCGCCGATCACCTCGCGCCACGGCGAGGCGTCGGCGGCCAGCACTGCGAAGCCGTCCATAGTCGATGCCGGGAAGGGCGGGTGGTCGAACGGTGCGGCGATATCCTCGACGAGCACGCGACCGAGCGCCTCGGTCAGGGGGACGTGCTCGGTCGGGAGGGTGGGGAGGTGAGCCTCGATGACCCTGCGCGCCTCGTCGGGCGGCCGCATGCGGTCGAGCTCCTGGAGTGCCTGATGGTCGGTCATGGGCGTCCTGAGCGAGCCTGCCAAGGCAGGGCCGGGGGCTGATCTCGCGGCATCCTACCACGATGCACTTTGATGCACTTTCCATTCCCGGTGTCTTCAGGCGGGGCGCGATGCGTACCGGCTGCATACTCGGGCTCGGGAACTCACAAGGGCCAGATGGACCGAGCAGTTGGGGCAGGGGCGGATGTATCGCGCTGTCATTGTGACGAACTGAACTATCCCGCAATTGCGCCCCAAATCGATCTCCCATACACTGGATCAATCACGCTCCCGGCGGCACTGCCGAGAGCGGTCCGCAGGCCCCCTCCGGCTCCCGCGCACCGCGAATGTGCGCAAAGAGATGAACACAGGGTCTGCCGGCTCCCGCACCTGGAGACTGCTCGATGTCGATCGTGGCTCAGCGTCCGCTTCTGGAAGAACTCGCCAGGCTTGATCCGCCGGATTCGGCGGTGTCGGGACTTGACCTGCGGAATCTCGAGCAGAGCGATCCGCGGGTCCTGGACGCGCTCAACCGGCTCGCCGGGGCTGTTGACGCCAACACCATCATCGGCGATGTCGCCATGATCGCTCGCGGCGTGATGCTTGCTGCAAGAGCGCACGACGGCTTCAACCGCAAGTCCGGTGAGCCCTACTTCGTCCACCCGCTCGAGGTGGCAATCTTCCTCTGTCACATGCACCTCGACGCCGAGACGGTCGTCGGCGGGTTGCTCCACGACGCGATCGAGGACACCGACGTCACCAGCGAGGAGATCGCCGAGCGCTTCGACGAGCGTGTCTCCCGCCTGGTCGATGGCGTCACCAAGCTGAGCCGCCTCAAGTGGGCGCCGGGCGAGACGGAGCGCAGCGTCAAGGAGCAGCAGGCGGAGAGCCTGCGCAAGATGTTCCTAGCGATGGTCGACGACATCGGCGTGGTCCTCATCAAGCTCGCCGACCGTCTCCACAACATGCGTACGCTTGAGGCGATGCCCCGCGAGAAGCAGATTCGTATCGCCCAGCAGACGATGGAGATCTACGCGCCGCTGGCCAACCGATTGGGGATCTGGCAGGTCAAGTCCGAGCTCGAGGACTTGGCCTTTCGCTATCTTCAGCCTGAGGACTACGCTCGCATCACCAAGGAGCTCAAGCGCCACGGTGCCGGCACCGAGGAAGTGATCGGGCCGGTCCTTCGCAAGCTGGAGGACCTGATCGCCGCCGCCGGCATCCGTGCCGAGATGAGTGCTCGCAAGAAGCACATCTACTCCATCTATCGGAAGATGAACCGCAAGCGGCGCGCGTTCGACGAGATCTACGACGTCATCGGCGTCCGCATCATTGTCGACACTGTGCAGGACTGCTATAGCGTGCTCGGCATCGTCCACGGCCGCTGGCACCCGGTCCCCGGCGAGATCGACGACTACATCGCCACGCCGAAGGAGAGCATGTACCAGAGCCTCCACACGGCGGTGATCGGCCCGAAGGGGCAGCCGGTCGAGATCCAGATCCGCACCAAGGAGATGCATCAGCTCGCCGAGTACGGCGTTGCCGCTCACTGGCGCTACAAGGAGGGTGGTCAGGCCGACCAGCGGCTGGAAGCCAAGGTCGCGTGGCTGCGGCAGCTCATGGACTGGCGGGACGAGGTCGCCGACGCCGAGGAGTTCGTCGAGTCGCTCAAGTCCGACGTTTTCCAGGACATGGTCTACTGCTTCACCCCGGCGGGGGACATCATCGAGCTTCCCAATGGCGCGACGCCGGTCGACTTCGCCTACCGCATCCACACGCAGGTCGGCCACCACGCGGTGAGCGCCACCGTCAACGGCCAGATGGTCCCGCTCAACTACAAGCTGCAGAACGGCCAGGTCGTCAAGATCAAGACCAGCAAGACCGTCAGCGGACCCCGGCGTGACTGGCTGCAGGCCGGCGACGAGTACGTCAAGACGGCGTCCGCCCGCGAGAAGATTCGCCAGTGGTTCCGCCGCCAGCAGCGCGACGAGAACATCGCGCAGGGCAAGCAGATCCTCGAGCGCGAGCTCAAGCGCCTCGGTGTCGAGAAGAAGCTCGAGGACGTACTGGAGCTTTTCCCGCGCTACAGCAAGCTTGATGACTTCCTCGCCGCCATCGGCTATGGTGGCGTTTCCGCACAGCAGATCGTCTCCCGGCTCGATGAAACGCCGAAGGACGTACTCACCGCCACCACGCACGTCAAGGCGCCCTCGTCCCCGGCCCGCGTCGAAGTGCTCGGGGTCGGCAACCTGTTGACGACACAGGCCAACTGCTGCCGCCCGGTCCCGGGCGACCCGATCGTCGGGTACATCTCGCGCGGTCGCGGCATCATCTACCACCACCGCGACTGCACCAACGTCACCAACCTGCCGGATCCGGATCGCCTCGTGCCTGTCTCGTGGGGCAAGGAGAGCCAGGCGACTTACCCGGTATCGGTGCGGGTTTCCGCGCTCGATCGCGTCGGGCTCCTCAAGGACATGAGCATCATGCTCGCCGAGGACCACGTCAACATCCTCTCCGTGCTGACGCAGACGCACGACGACCGCACGGTGACGCTGCTGCTGACCATCGAGGTCGAGGGCATCCGCCACCTCAGCCGGGTGATGCACCGGCTGGAGGCGGTCCGTGACGTCCTTGAAGTCCAGCGTGACAACTCGGCGACCGCCCGCCAGGCGTGGGCAAGCTAGCCGGGATGGTGGATCCCAACCGCCCCGTCGTCTCCATCGGCGAATGTCTCGTCGATCTCATCGCCGAAAACCAGCTCGATCTCCTGCACGCCGACCGGTTCGCGGTCCGCGAGGGCGGTGCGCCGGCCAACGTCGCTGTCGCGCTGGCCCGGCTCGGCGTGCCGGTGATGCTCTGCGCGGTTGTCGGTCGGGATCCGTTTGGCTATCGCTTACGCGACATCCTGCAGAATGAGGGGGTAGATACCCGTGCGCTGCGGATGACGTCCGAGGCCGCCACCTCGCTGGCACTCGCGTGGACGAACGCGCGTGGCGATGGTGAGTTCCAACTGCTCCGCCTCGCCGACCGGCTGCTCTCGAGCAATGATGCCGAGGCGGCGCGCCCGTGGGAGGCGTCAGCGCTGGTCGCGGGATCCGTGGTGCTGTCCGATTCCGAATCGCGTCGGGGGGCGGTCGCCGCGCTCGATCTCGCTGTCTCGAATCTGGTACCGGTGGTCTTCGACCTCAACCTCCGCCCGACACTGTGGCGGTCAATGGAGCAGGTACGCCTCGCCGTCGAGCAGTTCCTGCACAGTGCCCGGGTGATCAAGGTGAGCATGGATGACGCTCGCGGCGTGTGGGGTATTGAAACTCCGCAGGAGGCCCTCGATCGGCTGGCGTCGTACTCGGCGCGGACGACCATCGTGACCGATGGGGGGCGGGGCGTCTGGTACCGAAACGAGCGCAAGACGGCACGATCGATACCAGTGTTTTCGGTCGATGTCGTCGAGCCGACCGGTGCCGGGGATGCCTTCACGGCGGCGATCACGTCCCGCCTGCTGGCCAGCAGCTGGATGCCGGTGACCGATGAGGATGTTCGCTTCGCGATGGCGGCCGGCGCGCTGGCGACGACGAAGCCTGGCGCCTGGCCAGGCCTGCCGACGGCACGGGCGGTCGAGGTCTTCCTGCGCGACCGCGAGTGATCTCCGGTTCTGTGGGATCATCGACCCGTAGCGCCGACCTTGTGTTGGCCATTCAACGGACACCAGCCGTCATTCTGAGCGTAGCGAAGAATCCCCGCGCGAAGCGCTCGGCAGCGAAGCTGCCGAGGGTCGACACGAGGTTGGTCCATACGGATTGAACCAACCCCGCTCGATGGCCCACACGTTCCACTGAGGATCCGCATGCCTGTACTCGATGACCCAACCGCCTTCTCCCTCGGCGCGCTCGATATCCGCTGGTACGCGCTCTTCATCCTGACGGGCATCTTTGCGGCGATCGGGCTCGGCTCCTGGCTGGCCGAGCGGCGCGGGCTCGACGGCGAGTTCGCCTTCGACCTCGCCCCGGTGGTGGTGATCAGCGCCCTGGTCGGCGCTCGGCTCTACTACATCATCCTCCGTTGGGACTACTATCTCGACCATCCCGTTGAGGCGATCAATGTCCGGCTCGGCGGGCTCACCATCCACGGTGGCATCATCGCCGGTGTCCTCGCCGTATGGTGGTATACCCGCCGGCGCAACCAGCCGTTCCTGACATGGACTGACATCATCGCTCCGAGTCTCGCGCTCGCGCAGGCGATCGGCCGGTGGGGCAACTGGGCCAACCAGGAGGCCTTCGGCACGCCGACCGACGTGCCATGGGCGGTGGAGATCGCCCCGGAGAACCGGCCCCGCGCCTATGCCGAGTTCGAAACCTTTCATCCGACCTTCCTCTACGAGTCGATCTTCAATCTGTTGAATGCGATCTTCCTGTCGTGGCTCGTGCTGCAGGTGCCGAAGCGGGCCTCGCTTCGGGCAGGGGACGTCACCGGCATCTATCTGATCATCTATGGTGTCGTCCGGCTGTTCATCGAGCGGATCCGCACCGACAGCCTCTATATCGGCCCGTGGCCGGCGGCGTACTGGCTCAGCCTGGCGCTGATCTTCGCAGGGACGGGGCTGATGGTGGGGACGCGCTGGTGGGCGAGCCGATCGACATCCACCGTCGAGGCCGCTCCGTAGCTCGGGCGATCATGGAGATAACCTTTACGGGTCGACTCCATGTCGAGCCTACTCTAGGTGGCTAGAGGGAGAGAATCGACATGTGGCGCGCCTTGCTGATCATCCTGCTGCTCTTCCCCGGTATCGCAGTGACTCCGGCGGCGGCTCAGGATGGCGACGTTGCGCCGCCGGTTGACCTCGCGACGATGCCGCTGACGCCCGACCAGCTTCCCGACGATCGCTACCAGTTCGCCCGCGGTGCCTACCTCACTCGCGACGATGCCCGCTACCTCATTGAGCAGCGTTATGCCATCGATGCAGGTGTCGTCGACACCGTCATCACCGGCGCGCGATGGCGGCAGGGGTACACCGCCAGCTTTGTACTTCTCTCCGACCGCGCCAGTGATCCCATCGTTGCAGTGACCACTACCATCCATGCGCTGGAGAACAGCGACGCCGCGACCGTGCTGGAGACACTCCTGATCGGCGCGCCGCCCGAAGGCGCCGAAGAGCGTGGCCCAGCCCTCGGCGAAGCGGTCACTTGGCGAGTAGTGTCCTCGCAGGACGACACCCGGCGGATCCTCCTGCGGATCGGTCGGTTCGTGGTCGAGGTGGAGATGGCCTACCGGCAGGTGCCTCCGGATCCCGTCGAGCACGCCGAGGTGGTGGCCGACACCCTCGACCGGATCGAGAGGGTGCTGCGCTTCGGAGGGCCGGGACTGAGCCGGCAGATGATGCTGGTCGACGACGACCGAATGGTGCCGGTCGCGGTGTCGCTCGAATCACCCCTCGTCCATACCTGGTATCGAATGCTCGACGAAGAGGTGGTCCTGGCCTCCGGGGAGCTGGCAGCCCCGTCGCTGCCGGAGGGCGCGACGGACATCGCGATCGCCCGGCAGACGGCCGAAGTGGCAAGCCAGAGCTGGGTGACGATCGGAGTGGTGGTCGCGCGGTTCGAGACGGAGAGCGGTGCGGCCGGGTTCGCCGAGAGCGACATCATCCGCGATCCGCTGGACATCTTCGCAGCCGGCGAGAGCGAGGTGAGCATCGAATCTGTTGAACCGAGGTTGGTGGTGACGGCCATTTCCGGCGAGTCCAACGTCGGCGGGCGCTGGTCCGGGTACCGGGTTACCCTTGCGAGGGGCGACCTGGCGGCGCAGATGACTATTCGATCAACGGGCCCGACATTGGTAGACCGGGACGCCGTCGAGGCATGGGCCGTGCTGCAGTGGGCCTGTCTTGCGGAGGACACCTACGGCCCCGTGCCGCTGGCCGACCTCCTGCAGGTCGGGCGCAATGCCACACCGGCGGCAATCGGTGATGTCCCGGGCGTGTACGAGAGCCCGGTGGCGCCGTGGTCAGTGATCTACAACCCCACTGTGTGGGATGCGCAGCATACATTTGCCGAAGGTGGGTATGATTACCTGTACCTGCGTGCCGACCGGATCGATGCGACGTTCGAGACGATCGTGGACCACCGGGGCGATCCGGAAGCGTGCGTGCTCGATGAGCTCGAGCTGCTGCGCGAGGACGAGGAGCACGCGCGCATCGACGTGGGCAGCGACGTCGAGGGTGAGGAGCCCGGCGGGCTGGAAAACGGTCATGCCTGGATCCTCTACACGGTCGAGCCGCTGGACGAGGAGCGCGCCGGCGAGGAGTACGTGATTCGCATCGACTGCTACACGGTGGTCGAGGGATCGACATCGTTGGTCGTAGGGACCCGGGCCCCACGCGACGTGTGGGCCGAGGTCGCGCCGATGGGCGAGCAGCTCCGCGCGGGGATCGAGATCGACGGGGCGCCGGCCGGCCAGGAAACTGGCGACCGGTTGGCGGCTGCTCTGAGCTGGAGGACTGGCGTGATGATTGACAGGCGCCTGTGGGTCGGCTTGGCGGCCTGACCCGGCTGCACGGGGCCCGCTGTGCAGCCACTTTCGCACGGATGACCGTGAAACCGCCTGAAAGGACCCTGCCATAGTCACCCCATTTGATGCTGATACCGCCCTGCAGATCGGCGACACCGAGCGCGCGCTGCTGGTCGCGGTCGAAACCCAGGGACAGGCCTGGGCCGCGCAGGATTCCCTCGAGGAGCTCGCCCGGCTCGCCGAGACGGTCGACGTCGAGGTCGCTGGTTCCGTCTCTCAGAAGCTAAAGGCGCCGCATCCGGCGGCCTATGTCGGCAAGGGCAAGGTCGAGGAGCTCAGGGACCTGCGGGAGTCGCTCGACTACACGCTGGTGATGGTCGATGGCGAGCTCTCGCCCGCCCAGCAGCGCAACCTCGAGCGCGCGCTGGAGGTCAAGATCATCGACCGGACGGCGCTGATCCTCGACGTCTTCGCGCGCCGCGCGCAGACCCACGAGGGGCGCCTGCAGGTCGAGCTGGCGCAGCTCGAGTACCGGTTGCCACGCCTGACCCGCATGTGGACCCACCTCTCCCGGCAGGGTGTCGGTGGTGTCGGTCTGCGCGGTCCCGGTGAGACGCAGCTGGAGGCCGACCGGCGCGAGGCACAGAAGCGCATCTCGTTCATCAAGGACCAGCTCGCGCAGGTGCATCAGCACCGCGAGCGCTACCGCAAGCGGCGCCGGCAGACGCCCATCTCGGTGGTCTCGCTCGTGGGTTACACCAATGCCGGAAAGAGCACGCTGCTCAACACGATCACCGGGGCAGAGGTGCTGGCCGAGGACAAGCTCTTCGCCACCCTCGACCCAACGACCCGGCGCATCCAGCTGCCGAGCGGACGCGAGGTACTGCTCACCGACACGGTGGGCTTCATCAACAACCTACCCACGCAGCTGATCGCCGCGTTCCGCGCCACGCTCGAGGAGATCAGCGAGGCGGCGGTGCTCGTCCACGTCGTTGATGGCACTCACCCGAGCGCCGCCGAGCAGGTCGAGACCGTCAACCGGACGCTGGAGGACCTCGCCGTCGACGACCGGCCGGTCGTCTTCGCACTCAACAAGACTGACCGGCTCTCCCCGGATGAGCGCGAGCGGCTGCCGCAGGTGGCGAGCAGCCTCGGCGTGCCGGACGACGCCGTCGGCATCTCTGCGCGGACCGGGCTCGGGTTGGACAGGCTCTTCGAGGCCGTCGAGGCGGCGCTCGAGGAGGAGGCCGGTTTCGTGGCGGTGAGCGGGACGATTCCGTTCGACCGTACGGAGCTTGTCGATCTCTTCCACAAGCTCGGCCGCGTTGAGGATCACGCCTACGACGAGCAGGGCACCACCATGACCGGGCAGCTGCCCGCCCGCGAGCTCGGCCGCTTCGAGCCGTGGCTCGTGCCGGACGACATCGCCGAAGCCGGCCCCGACACCGAGCCGGGAGCCGAGGGCAAGGATGAGGAACCGCGCCGCGATCGCGTCGCGTCGTAACGATCGCAGCCGGCCGGTCCCCGTGTCCGAGGGCTGGCCGGCAATCCCATCGACGAGAGGTGGCAGTGAACGACACGCCCTGCACTGGACCTGACATCGGTACTGAAACCGGGGTCACCTACCGCGATGCCGGTGTCGACATCGATGCAAAGATGTCGGCAATCGAAGAGGTGAAGGCCCGTGCCGCGCAGACGCTCGGCGACACCGCCGGCCCGATCGGACACTTCGGCGGCACCTACCGGTTGCCCGGCGCACCGGGACAGATCCTCGTCGCCAGCGCCGATGGCGTCGGCACCAAGCTCCGCCTGGCGTTCGCGCTCGGAGGCGACGCCCACGCCCGCATGGGCGAGGACATCGTCAACCACTGCGCCAACGACATCCTCGCGCTCGGTGCGAGGCCGCTCTTCTTCCTCGACTACTTCGCGACCGGCCGCCTCGCGCCCGAGGTCGTCACCGGGGTTGTCGGCGGCATCGCTGACGCCTGCGCCGTCAACGGCATCGCCCTGCTCGGCGGCGAGACGGCCGAGATGCCGGGCATGTACGCCGATGGCGAGTACGATCTGGCAGGCTTCACCGTCGGGGCGGTGCAGGAGCATGCGATCGTCGATGGCTCGGCCATCGAGCCGGACGATCTCGTGATCGGGTTGCCCAGCACGGGGCTCCACACCAACGGCTACAGCCTTGCGCGCCGGATCATCGGCATGAACGGCGATCCGGAGCACGACCGCGAGGTGCTCGCGAAGCAGTTGCCAGGCGCGTCCAAGGACGAGACGCTCGGCGAGGCGTTGCTGGCGCCGCACCGCAGTTACGTGCGCGAGGTGACGCCGTTGCTGGAGGATGGACTCGTGCGCGGCATGGCGCACGTCACTGGTGGCGGGCTGCTGGACAACCTGCCGCGCACCCTCCCAGAGGACTGCATCGCTCGGCTTGACCCGACTGTATGGGAGACGCCGGAGATTCTTGACTTTCTCGTGAACCGTGGTCAAATCTCGGTCGCCGAGCGCTACCGCGTGTTCAACATGGGAGTCGGGTTCGTGCTGGTCGTCTCCCCCGACCACGTCGACGAGATGCTCGCGCGGCTGCCGGAGGGGCGACCGATCGGGATGATCATCTCGCGTGTCACCAGCGACGAGTCGGCCGTGCAGGGGCTCTCGTGCTAGACATCGCAGTGCACGCGGTGAACCGCAGAAGCGGACTCCGCCCGGGTGTCCGCCCGCGGGAGTTCGGCGCCGCCGGTCACACTGGCGGGGATGACGGTGTGCGGGCCGAGGCCCTTCGGATTCGCCCCCTGCGGCGTTTCAGTGAGGGACACCTGCCCCTCGACGCATGTCCGCCGCGAGGAGACGATCTGTGACGACGATTCGCACCGCCGACCGCGAGATCGATGTGCGGATCGTCTACTACGGGCCCGGCCTGAGCGGCAAGACGACCAACCTCGTCAACATCTACCAGCGAATGCCCGGCGACCTGCGCGGGCCGATGCGCTCGATCGACACCGATCAGGAGCGCACGCTCTTCTTCGACTTCCTGCCGGTCGAGCCGGTGCGTGTGGGGGGCTGGTCGCTTCGCTTCCAGATCTACTCTGTACCTGGGCAGGAATCCTACGCCCGGACCCGGCGCGCGATACTTACTGGTGTCGACGGCGTGGCCTTCATTGCTGATGCCAGTCCGGACCGCCTTCGCGCCAATCAGGAGAGCCTCCAGGAGCTCGCAGACCACCTCGAGCGGCAGGGCAGGACGCTGACCGAGATACCGGTTGTCTTTCAGATCAACAAGATGGACCAGGCGGCAGGCCGCAGCACCATCGAGATCGCCTCGCAGATTGGCGCAGGAGAGTGGCCGGTGGTCGAGGCGGTCGCCGTGCGTGGCGTTGGCGTCCGGGAGACGCTGGAGCGCGCCGTCAGGGACATCGCCAGGGCGCTCTGAGGCTAGCAGTTCTCCTCGAATGGTAGGGAGTCGGCTAGTAGCTATACAAGCGCTGGGAGAGCGACGGCTTCTCCGGGTGCTTGCCTTTGTGCTCGATTTTCTTCAGCACTCGCTGACGATCCTTGCGAACGAATGTCACGCCCATCCAGCGCAGAGGCTCTGGCTCCCAGCGTCGTTGGCTACCCTGTGTCATCGGCAGCATTTGCAGCGGCGAGTCGGTCTCTGTGATGAGATCGGTAAGCACCCGGCCCGACAGATTCGCCGTCGCGACCCCGTCACCGGTGTATCCATAGGCAGCGGCGATACCGGTGCGGGGGTCGTAGTTCATGGTGGGCATGCGGTCGCGAGGAATGCCGAACACGCCGCCCCAGGCGTGCGTGAACTTCACCCCTTGGAGCATCGGGAACCAGTCGAGCGTCGACTTTCGGGCGTGGGCGAAGATTTTCTCGTCGCGGTCGAGGTCATCGGAAATGCGTGAGTTGAATGGATAGTTGCCCCGGTAGGGACCGAAAGCAATGCGGCCGTCGGCCGTGTGCTGGATGTACCCACCATTGACACCGAACCCGCCCAGCGTGTCACGATCCCACCAGCGAATCTGTTCCCAGAGTTCGTCGTTGAGTGGCTCGGTGACCACGATGTGTGAGGTCATCGGGATGATCGAACGGTCCATGCCTGGCAGCGCCGAGAGATAGGCCTCCCCGGCAAGGACAATTGTCTTTGCACGGACAGTCCCCCACGCGGTGACAAGCGAGGGGTTGGGCGCACCGGTGAAATCGATCACGCGGGTCTGCTCGTAGATCGTTCCGCCGCGTCGCTCGACCGCCCGGGCGAGCCCACGCGCGAGTCGGGCCGGCTGGATGACCGCACCCTCACGGTTGTGGAAGCTGCCGGCGGCCCTGGCGACGTTGATGCGTTCGGTGGTTTCCTCCGCGTCCAGCAACCGGTAGTGATCCTCGAGGCCGATCGCGCGAAACTCGTCGTACATCTTCTGGAGCTTCGGCAGGTCGTACGCCGCGCGAGCGATCTCCAGTTCGCCGCCCTTGGCGTAGTGGGCGTCAATGCCTTCCTCCCGCGTCACACGACCAACCTCGTCGACCGCCTTGTACATCTCGAGCGAGACGAGGCGCGCGGCGTCGTAGCCGTGGCTCTGCAGCAGAGTTACCGGCGAGACGGGGAACCCGGCGAAGCACCAGCCGCCGTTGCGCCCTGAGGCACCGAACCCGGCGATCTCCGCTTCAACGATCGCGACATTGAGAGACGGCTCCTTCGAGAGGAGATAGTAGGCCGTCCAGAGGCCGGTGAAGCCGCCGCCGAGGATGGCGATGTCGACGTCGATCGAGCTATCGAGGGGTGGCCGAGGGGTGAGGTCGTCGCCGCAGGTCTCGAGCCAGAAGCTGTAGCGCCGGTAGTCCTTCATGAACAGTGTGTCTCCTTACGTCTCGCGCTCGGTGTGCTGCGGTCGACATGATATGTCTGTGAGGCACTGTTCGATGATACCTGTGCCTCAATGCTGACTGTGCGGGTCGAGCGCGTCGCGCAGCCCGTCCCCGACGAAGTTGATGCTCATCACGGTCAGGAAGATCATCATGCCGGGTGCAATCGCATAGACCGGCAGGGTCTGCAGGAATGGCTTGGCGCCCTCCAGCAGGTTGCCCCAGCTCGATGTCGGCGGTTGGACGCCGAACCCGAGGTAGCTGAGTCCGGACTCGGTGATGATCGTCACCGCCACCAGCAGGGTCGCCTGGACGACAATCGGACCGACTGCTCCCGGTAGCACGTGACGGATCATGATGCGGGCGTTGCCGGCCCCGACCGATCGGGCGGCCTCGACGTAGTCCTGCTCGCGCAGGGAGAGGAAGGTCGCACGAACGATGCGCGCCAGTCCCATCCACGAGAGCAGGCCGATGATGATGGCTATAGGCGTCATGTTGCCCTGAAGGACACGCAGTTCCGTCGTGCGCATGAGCGTGCCGAAGACGATGAGCACGAACAGCTGCGGGAAACAGAGGAAGGCGTCGGTGAGGCGCATGAGCGCTGCGTCGACGGCCCCGCCGAAGTACCCCGCCACAGCGCCGATCAGCGTTCCGATGAAGAGCGCGAGGGCAGTGGCTGTGATCCCAACGGCGAGGGAGATACGACCTCCGTGGATCGTCCGCGCGAGGATGTCGCGTCCTGCCTCGTCCGTTCCAAACCAATGGTCCGCCGACGGCGCAGCCTTGCGATCGCTGGCGGAGAGAGCGTTGGGATCCTGCGTGATGGCCGGGGCCAGCACGGCCGAGAGGGTGACGATCACGAGGAAGACCAGGCCGGCGGCGGCGAGCCGATGGGCCAGAAATCGACGGACGTAGATCCGGAGCATCGAGCGCGACTCCGTCCGCGCCATCGTGTCCTCCGACTGGAGAGGCCTGTTTTGGGTGGTCGTGGAAGCCGATGCCTCGGGTGAGCCGGCCATGAGAATCTCCTCGCGCTACCGGAGCTTGATCCGCGGATCGAGGAAGCGGTAGGCAACGTCGGCGAGCAGGTTGCCGACGATGATGAGTAGTGACGTGATCATGACGATAGCCATCAGCAGTCCGTAGTCCCGGCGCTCGGCGGCTTGGTAGAACAGCCGGCCCATGCCTGGCCAGGAGAAGATCACCTCCGCGTAGAGGGCGCCGGCGAAGAGCAGGGGGAGGTCGAGCGCCATCAGGGTGACGAGGGGCAGCGCGGCGTTGCGGAACGCGTGCCGCAGGATCACCGCGCGCTCGGCGACGCCCTTGGCGCGGGCGGTGCGGATGTAATCGAGGTGGATGGTCTCGAGCATCGAGGCGCGGAGAAAGCGGGAGTACCAGGCGACCCACGTCGCGGAGAGCATCACGACCGGCAGAATCAGATGCTTGATGCGGTCCCAGATCATGTCCCAGCCGGAGAGGTCGGCACCGAGCGTTTCGACACCACCCGATGGCAGGAGCGGTCTGCCGCTGAACGGGTTGTCGAGCCGCATGTAGAAGATCAGCAGCAGGATCAGCCCGAGGAAAAACGACGGAATGCTCTGGCCGATGAAGGTCATTGCCGTCACAAAGTGATCGAACTTGGAGTACTGCCGGACGGCGGAGACGATGCCGATCGGGATGGCTATCAGCAGGCTGACCGCCCAGGCGATCGTCATCAGGTAGAGCGTGTTGGGCAGTCGCTCGAGGATCTCGTCACTGACCGGGCGGGACGAGGTGGTTGCCATGCCGAAATCGCCCTGCAGAACCCGCCACAGCCAGCGGCCGTACTTCTCGTAAAAGGGGTCGTTGAGCCCGAGCGATTCCTCCATTCGTGCCAGGTCCTCGGCGCTCATGCCCGTGCCCCGGCGCAGGTACATGGATGTCGGGCCGCCGGGCGAGAGCTCCAGCAGCCCGTACACGATGACGCTCACGAAGAGGAGCAGGGGAATGGCCCAGAGGACGCGCCTGATGATGTAGGGACCCACCGATATCGTCTCCCGCCGAGCGAGGGGTCGAGTGATCCCGTCGATGAGGCGGGATCACCCGTCTGCGATCGAGTTGGTGGCCGTTTCGCGGCTACTGCTCGAGCCACCAGTTCTCGGCGTCCCAGGTTGCCCACTCCCAAGTGCTGACCGTGAAGCCGTGCAGCCTGTTCGAATACGCGCTGCCCTCCGAAAACTGGAGGATCGGGAAGGTCACGATGTCCTCCCGAAGCGCCTCGGCGACGTTGCAGAAGTTCTCGCGCCGCACCTCGAGATCGGGCGATGAGTTGGCTGCCTCGATCCACTCGCCGACGTCCTCACGAACCCAGCGGTAGATGTTTTCGCCGCCCGGGTTGTCAGCGCTCGGCACCCGGTCCGGATGGTAGCGATTGGCGATATCCGCGCCTGGCTCCGCGAAGAGACCGGCATCGTAAATGAGGATGTCGTAGTCGCCCAGCATCCGGGGCGATCCATCCTCCCAGGTGCCGAAGATGACGGCGAACTCCTGGTTCTCGATGTTGATCTCCATGCCGATGTTGGCGAGGTCCTCCTGCACGGCCAGCTCGATGAGATCGAGGGTGTCGAAGCCGGTGTATCCGTTCATCATCAGGGAAAGCCTGGTGCCGTCCTCGACCGTCTCGACGCCATGTGCCTCGCGGATACCATCGCCATCCTCGTCGCGCCAGCCCACCTCTTCGAGCAACTCGCGTGCACGCTCGGGATCGTAGACGAAGGGATCGACCTGGCAGTCCATCCAGCCGACCTCGAGTGGGGAGTCGAGCTCGAAGACGGTTCCTGTTACGAGTTCGCCGGTGATCCGGTCGCGATCCACGCCGAGCGTGATCGCCTCGCGGACGCGCGGATCACCGAGGATGGGATGTGGCGGCTCGGGTCCCGGGTCATCATCGAAGGGCTGTGAGAGATTGAAACGCATCTCGACCACCCAGATACCCGGCGCGGTGCGGGATGCCCCGACACCCGCGGCAGTAATCTGCTCATCGGCCTCCTGACCGGACCAGAGCATGATCTCGGCATTCTCCTCAATCATCATTGCCGTCCGCACGGATTCGTCCGGGACGACGAGGAAGAGCAGGCCATCGAGATAGGGCTTGTCCTCCTCCCGGTAGTTCTCATTGGCCGACAGCTGGACGAACTCACCCGAGGACCACTCGTCGAACTTGAACGGTCCAGTGCCGATGGGCGCGCGGTTGAAGGTCCAGTCGCGCATCTCTTCAACTGGGCCGGTTGCGTGACGCGGCAGGATCCACGGAAACTGGTCCACGTACCCGGCGTTGAACTGCGAGTAGTTGACCACCACCGTCAACTCGTCTGGCGTCTCGACACTGGAGATCAACTCGTAGTCGGAGGCAAGGGCTGAGCCGTTGGTCGCATCCCGTGCCGCCTCCCAGGTAAAGAGCACGTCGTCGCTGGTGAACGGTGTGCCGTCCGACCAGGTCACCCCCTCCTTCAGCTTCCAGGTGACGGTGAGCAGGTCCTCGGACACACCACCGTTCTCTGGGGTTGGAAGCTCGGCGGCGAGAAGCGGGACAAAGGTGCCGTCCGGAGCGTTCTCGGCGAGCCCTTCCAGAACGGCGGTCACGACCTGAACAGCGATTGATGTCGATCCCAGAAGCGGGTTGAGCGTGTTCGGGTCTTCGTAGAGCAGGAAGCGAACCGTGCCGCCGGGCTCAGGCGGTCCCTGGGTGTCCTCGTACCAGAGCTGCTCGGACTCGGCTTCGGGCGTTGACGACTGCGCGATGGCAAGATCACTCCGGCTTGTCATCACTACCGAGAGCCCGAGGGCACTGCTGGTTTGCAGGAATCGTCGCCGCGAGTGATGGGGAACGAATCGGAACTGTCGGGACATCATGTGCTCCTTTCGAGACGCGAATCCGCAGCAGGACGATCGAGCTGCCGCCAAGCCATGGCGCTCCTATCCGAATGTTTGCCATATAGCATCTATTGTACGCTAACTAACGGCATTACAGTGAAGATCGTTCTGGTTTGCGGGCTCATCTCCCAGCTGAATCATCACCCGATGGGCTTGTGCGGGGCCAGCCGGGCGCGCGGTAGGCCGGGTTCGGGTACTCGTAGAATCCCTCGCCAGTCTTGATCCCGAGGCGTCCCGCCTCCACCAGCTCGTGCAGCATCCGCGAGGGACGGTCGGTCGGGTCGGTGGCGACGGCGATATAGCTGTCCTCGATGTCCGCGACGACGTCGAGACCGACCCGATCCATCGCGCCGAAGGGCCCCTGCTGTGTGCCCCAGAAGAGTGCCCAGAGGCGGTCGACATCCTCCGGGTCGGCGTGGCCCTCGTCGACCACGCGCAGGGCCTCTCGCTTCACGGCTCTCCAGACGCGGTTGATGATGAATCCCTTGCTCTGGCCCCGCACCACCGCGCAGTAGAGCCCGAGCGACTGCCCGAAGCGATGGAGCGTGATGATTGTCTCCTCCGAAGTCTCGCCGCAGCCCATCAGCTCAACCATCGAGCGGTTCCAGAACTCGCCAAAGAAGTGGAGGTTGACCAGCTTGTCAGTCTGGCTCACCACGTCCCGTAGCTGGGCGGACATCAGCGACGAGCTGTTGGTGGCGAGGTAGGCGTCTGGGTTGGCGGCGGAGGCAGCTCCGAAGACCTCCCGCTTGGTCTCGAGGTCCTCCCGCACGGCCTCGATCATCAGGTCGGTGCCGCGCATGGCCTCCTCCAGCGACGCCACGGGATGGATGCGCGCCAGCACCTCGTCGAGATCCCAGTCCAGCAGGCCGTCGGCGACCGGCGACGCGAGATAGTCGCGCAGCAGGCTTCTGGCCGCGGGGGCGGCATACGGGTTGGCGTCGTAGAGGCGCACCTCGCGCCTGGAGGCTGCTGCGAGGGCGGCGATCTGGCGACCGAGGAACCCTGCGCCGATCACGGTGACGGTGCGAATCTCGTCAGAGGGTGAGGCGGTATGCGACATTTGTAGTCGTTCCTTACTGCTGGGCGTTGAGATGATGCTGGCACGGTACCAGAAGAAGGCATGCTGGTCAGCACTACCCAGCTCAGTGGCTCGATTCGAGGCGTTCGTGCTTGACATGCAGCCGTTCCGACTGCTAGCTTCGCTGCCAGAGCGTACAATGCGGGTGTCGGGCCGGAAACACAGCGGATCACCATGGCAATGATCCCTTCTGTGTGGGCAACACGCTCACGTTCGCCTCCCCTGCTTCGGTGGCGACGGGTCACGCTTGCGTCCTAGTTATGTGCAGAACAGATTCGGAAAGGGTCGAGACATGACGAAGCGATCGATGGAACTGAACCGCCGAAATTTCGCTAGGATGGCCGGAGCGACGCCATTTGCTGCCGCGCTCGGCACGCCGCTGGCGCTCTCCTACAGCGCGCAGGTGGCGGCTGCGCAAGATGACATGCTCGAGCAGGTGGTGGTCGCGCTCGGCGCCGACCCGCTCACCATGATGCCGAACTCGATCGTCGACTGGACCACCGACATCCAGCTGGCGCACATGTTCGATCGCGCGATGAACTATGACCCCGAGCAGAACTACGAGGTGGGACCGTGGTTGTGCGAGCTCACCAACATCGATGACCTGACCTGGGAGCTGACGCTGGTCAGCCCGGACATCACCTTCCACAGCGGCAACCCCTTAACGGCGAACGACTTCAAGTACGCGATCGAGTGGGCGCAGGATCCCGCGAACGAGAGCCACTACCTGGAGCGCTGGGAGCAGTTCGAGGAGGTCACCATCGTCGATAACCAGACGTTCCGGATTAAGACCACGGACCCCTTCCCGTTGATCGCACAGCGCATGGTGGAGTTGTACCCGGTCGACTCCGCGCTCATCGAAGAGATCGGGATCGAGGAGTACATCGAGAACCCGAGCGGCACCGGTCCGTTCACTTTCCAAGAGTGGGTGCGGGGCGAGTACCTGCGGCTCGAGCGCAACCCGGACTATTGGCACAACGAGGTTCAGGTCCAGGAGGTCGAGTTCCGGTTCATGCCGGAGTTCAGCTCGCGATTGGCGGCGCTGCTGGCTGGCGAGGTCCAGATCGTCAAGGACATCCCGGTCGATTCGATTCCGAACGTCGAGGACAGCGAGAACGCCCGCGTCGAGGAGATTCCGTCTTCCCGCGTCAATTACGTGGCGCTGGTCAACAACCGCGAGGACAGCGTTTTCACCGATGTCCGTCTGCGCAGGGCAGTGAACCACGGCGTCGATGTGCAGGCCATCATTGACGGCGTGTTCCAGGGACACGCCACCAGGATGGCGGGCGCGCTCTCGAACCTGAATCCCGAGGTGAATGCGGAGATAGAGCCGTACCCATACGATCCCGAGCTCGCTCGCGAGCTGATCCGCGAGGCGGGCTACGAGCCGGGCGAGCTGACCGTGACCATGGACGCACCGCAGGGCCGCTACCCCATGGACACCGATGCGGCGCAAGCGATCGCGGCCTCGCTGACCGATACGGGCATCAACGTCGAAGTGCAGTACAACGAGTGGGGCACGCACCTCGACAAGATCGTCAACCGGCAGACCGGCGACATGTTCTACCTCGGCTGGGGGCCGGCGCTCGATGCTTACGGCACACTGGTGTTCCTCTTCATCGGCGACTCGACCTACAGCAGCTACAGCAACGATGAGGTCACGCCGCTGATCGAGGAGGCGATGGTCACGGTCGATGAGGAGCGTCGACAGGAGCTCTGGAACGAGGTCCAGCAGATCGTCTACGACGATGCGGGCTGGCTCTTCCTCTGGCAGCAGCACGACATCTACGGCGTGACCAACGATGTCGCCTGGGAGCCCCGCCCGGATGAGTTCATGTGGATGGGTCAGGCGGAACCCCGGGAGGCTTGATTCCTCCGTTGGCGGACAGCAGGTAGGTAACGTTTCCGGCTGATGTGACGGGTCGGTCCGGTCCGGGAGAGATGGTGCCCTCCCGCGGCCGGACCGATCACCCTGATACCGGCCATCCGGGATATCCGCATGAAGGCCTATGTGTTCGGGCGCCTCGTTTCTGGCGCCATCGTGGTGTTCCTCGCGCTGACGGCGGTCTTCTTCATGCTCCGCCTCTCCGGCGACCCCGTGCTGCTCTTCGCACCTATGGATACCGCGCGCACCGATCTGGAGCAGATTCGAGAGCGGATGGGATTCGATGACCCGCTCGCGGTGCAGTACGTGCGCTTCATGACCGACGCCGTGCAGGGTGACTTCGGCGATTCCACCCGCGAGCGGCGGCCTGCGACGGAGATCGTGCTCGAACGACTCCCGGCGACGTTGCAGCTGGGTGGCGTGGCGCTGCTGATTTCGATCGTGGTCGGGATCCCGCTCGGCATCGTCTCCGCCACGCGGCACGGATCGGGCTGGGACACCCTCGCTCGGATCATCGCTGTGGCAGGGCAGGCGGTGCCCGGATTCTGGCTGGGATTGCTGCTGATCCTCCTCTTCTCGGTGCGGCTCGGCTGGCTCCCGACCAGCGGCCGGGGAGGGTTGGAGCACATCATCCTGCCGGCGATCACGCTGGCGGCACTCAGTACGGCTCGATATGCCCGTCTGACCCGTTCGACCATGCTCGACGTGCTCGGGCAGGATTACATCCGCACCGCGAAAGCGAAGGGGCTCGGCGGTCAGGTCATCCTCTGGCGTCATGCGCTCAAGAACGCCAGCATCTCGCTGATCACCATGACCGGTCTCGAGATCGGCCGCCTGATCGAGGGCGCCGTGATCGTCGAGCAGGTCTTCGCCTGGCCCGGCATGGGCCGCGTCACGGTGCAGGCGCTGCTGAACCGCGATTTCGCGGTGGTGATGGCGGCGGTGGTGCTCTTCGCGATCATGTACACGCTCGCGAACCTGCTGGCGGATCTGGCCTACGGCTGGGCCAATCCCCAGGTGCGATTGTGATGGTTGCCACGGCCCAGACGCTCGATGGGGCGAGAACCCGGCAGAACCGTTTCGTCCGCGCGCTGCTCAGGGACCCGTGGGCGATGATGGCGATCCTGTTCTTGGTTGTGGTGACCGTGGTTGCGCTGGTCTCGCCCCTTATCGTGCCGGACGATGTGAACAGCCCCGACTTCGGTGCGAGGCTCTTGCCGCCACTGAGCGATGGGCACATCGCAGGGACGGACCAGCTGGGCCGCGATGTCTGGGACAGGATGCTGCTGGGTGCGCGTATCTCCCTGTTCGTCGGCTTCGTCACGGTGCTGTGCGCGGCGCTCGTGGGCGTCCCGATCGGTATGCTGGCTGGGTACTTCGGTGGCTGGATCGACACCATTCTGATGCGGCTGGTGGACGTGCAGCTCTCGTTTCCGTTCATCCTGCTGGCGCTGACGATCAACGCCATCCTCGGGCTCGGGCTCAGGAACATCATCATCACACTGATCATTGCTGGGTGGATCGAGTATGCCCGTGTCGCTCGCGGCGAGACGTTGGTCGTGCGCGAGCGGGAGTTCGTTCAGGCAGCGCATCTGAACGGGGCGGGGAGTGGCCGCATTTTCCTGCGGCATGTCTTCCCGAACATCATCACACCGCTGATCGTGATCGGTACGCTGCAGGTAGCCCGGTTCATCATCGCCGAGGCGAGCATCAGTTTCCTCGGGTTCGGCGTGCAGCCGCCGACCCCGGCGTGGGGCAGCATGGTGAGCGAGGGCCTCGACTACATCTTCTCTGCCTGGTGGCTGATCACGCTGCCCGGGCTGGCGCTTGCGCTCGTCGCGCTGGCGGTGAACATTACCGGAGACTGGCTGCGGGACACGCTCGACCCGCGTATCACCGAGTAACGGAGGAATCCATGCCGTTCGTCCCACAGAAGGTGTTCAAGGACCGCGCGAAGGTCATCCGCGAGTGGCTCGGGAAGCACGAGCTCAAGGCGCTCATCGTCACCACGCCGGACAATTTCTACATGGTCTCGGGCTTCCACCTCGATGTCGCGCCATGGGAGCGGCCCGTCGCGGCGGTGATCCCGGCCGAGGGCGAGCCGTTCATGATCATGAACGAGCTCTCGACCAACCACCTGAAGTTTGCCGAGGAGCGCAAGTCGCTCTTCATCACCGACTACACGATCTACGCCGAGCATCCGCGCACCACCAACCGCACGTGGACCGTGCTGCAGTTCGGCGACCTGGTGGCCCATCGGCTGGGGGAGCGCGGTATCACGAAGGGCCGGGTCGGGGTCGAGGGCTCCGGTCCGGCGGCGCTGCGCACGGCCGCGCCGAAGCTCGTGTTCGAGGACGTCTCCCAGTACCTGGTCTCCCTGCGCGAGGTGAAGTACCCCGAGGAGCTGGAGATCCTGCGCGAGTGCGCCAAGCTGACTGACTGGGCACAGGACAAGTACATGGAGCTGGTCAAGCCGGGACTGAACGTCAAGGCGTTCGACCTGCACATCGGCAGCCTCGCCATCGAGGAGGCCGCCCGCCGCTTCCCCAAGGACCGCTTCGAACCGCGCATGATGTCGTTGAGCGGGCCAGCCTCGGCGGCGCCGCACGGCACCGGCGCGGACGTCGGCGAGACCTTCGAGAAGGGCCACGGAGTGGTCAACATTATCGTCTTCCGGCTGAGCGGGTTGGTCGTCGAGAGTGAGCGCACGCTCTTCCTCGGCAAACCGAATGACACCCAGCGGCGCGCGTTCGAGGCGGCGACGGAGGCCAACGAGGCCGCCGCGGCGCAGATGGTTGCCGGCAACCCGGTCTCGTCCGCCGATGCCGCGGCACAGCAGGTGATCGAGAAGGCCGGCTTCGGGGAGCACATCAACCACCGCACCGGACACGGCATCGGCATCGCCGGGCACGAGTTCCCGGACGACATGCCCTACCTGCACCGGCCGTTCAAGGAGCGCGAGATCTTCTCCTCGGAGCCGGGGATCTACATTTGGGGGGTCGGTGGGTTCCGGCATGATGACACTGTGGTCGTCGGCAAGAACAAGCCGGAGGTGCTCACCAGGCGGTCGCGCAAGCTCGAGGACCAAGTCGTTCGGGTCTGATCGAGTCGTGAAGGGCAGGTGCTTTCGGACGATAGCGCCCGCCTTGCCGTTTCCGAGAAAGGCGGGCATGATGGCCTTGGGGCTTTGGCCCAATGGTTAACCCGTAGGGGTGGACCCCCTGTAGGGGATTCGCACGCGACGTCTGGTAGGTTCGCATGTAGCAGATACCCTACGGGTCGACACTCTGCGGGGTTGACCCCTACCCGATATCGCGTCGTAGAGCCCGTTAACAGGATGGCTACATGGCCTGCTATCAGAAGCCCAACTGGTTCACCGCGAAGGTCGCCAACCCGGCGGTGCAGTTCTTCATCAAGAGGTTCGGCATGTCGCCGGCGGGCGCGCAGGTGCTCGAGGTGCGAGGGCGCAAGAGCGGCAAGACCCATACCGTTCCGGTCAACCCGATCGAGGTCGAAGGCCACCGCTATCTGGTGGCGCCGCGCGGCGAGACACAGTGGGTGCGCAACTTTCGAGTGGCGGGTGAGGGGGTGCTGCGGGTCGGCAAGCGAGCCGAGCACATCGTCGGGCGGGAGATTCCCGACGTCGACAAGCCGCCCATCCTGAAGGCGTACCTGGACAGGTACCATTGGGAGGTCGGCTCGCAGTTCGGCGTGCCGAAGGACGCGACCCTCGCGCAGCTTGCCGACATCGCCCCGAACCATCCCGTCTTCGTCATCCACGCAAGGGAGTTCGCGAAAGGGGATGACGGATTGGGCTCGAGTCCCTATGATGCCTGAGGGTGGTTCTGAGGTTTGGAATGTCTCCAGCGGGCGCGCAGGTGCTCGAGGCGCGCGGCCGCAAGAGTGGCAAGCTTCAGACCGTACCGGTCAACCCGATCGAGGTGGGTGGGCAGCGCTACCTGGTGGCGCCGCGAGGCGAGACGCAGTGGGTGCGCAACGTCCGCGCGGCGGGCGAGGGGACCCTGCGGGTCGGCGGCCGCAGCGAGCGAATCGCCGGCCGCGAGATCCCTGACGCCGACAAGCCACCGGTCCTGCGCGCGTATCTAGACAAATACTACCGGCAGGTGGGCGCCCAGTTCGGCGTCCCGAAGGATGTGACGCTGGATCAGCTCGCCGACATCGCCGGCAATCACCCGGTCTTCAGGATAGACAGGCCCGATGCAGGATCGCGGCACAAGTGATTCGTAGGTGAGGGCCTTCCCCCCAGAGTTTTGGGCCGACACAAGGTCGACCCCAATGGAGCATCTCAGTTACGTCGCCTCGTCCACGCCGCGCACGTCAAGCG
>DASYWL010000022.1:0-2284 GCA_035936055.1 Thermomicrobiales bacterium | reverse complement strand
ACCGAGACCCGGCACCACACAGGCTCTTCTTCCGATACCTCTGGATATCGCCACCACCGTGGCTCGTCCTTCAGTCACTCCATTTTCGACCAGTACCCGCCTCGGTTCATCGGTAAAATTACGTAATTTTCGCCGCTGATCAGTGTACGTACTCGGTGGAATCGGGTGAATTGCAGCCCGATATCGCGCTCCCGCTTCCATGTACACGTTGCATCCCGCTGCTCGCTCACCCATCATGGAGGGGTTGCCGGCCGCACTTGAGGACGCTGTCCATGCCCACACCCGCCCCCAACCCACCTCGACACGCGCGTCCGAACGTCAACCCGTGGGCGGTGCTGGCGGTGCTCTGCACCTCGATCTTCATGCTGCTGCTCGACACTACCATCGTGAACAATGCGCAGCGCAAGATTCAGATCGGACTCGACGCCGAGCTCTCCCAGATTCAGTGGATCCTCGATTCCTACATCCTTGTCTACGCGGTGCTGCTGCTCTCGTTCGGTCGCATGGGTGACATCTTCGGCCGCAAGAGGTTCTTCGTCGCCGGTATCGTCGTCTTCACGCTCGCCTCGGGTCTCTGCGGTCTCTCGCCACTGATCGGCGACTGGCTCGGCGTCGGCGGAGCGACCACACTCATCGCCGCCCGGGCGCTGCAGGGCTTCGGCGGGGCGATGATGATGCCGCAGACGCTCTCGATCATCACGCAGGTCTTTCCACCGGAGAAGCGTGGCAGCGCCTTCGGCATCTGGGGCAGTGTGGTCGCACTCGGTGCGGTTTCCGGGCCGGTGATCGGCGGCGCGATCACCACCTACTACTCTTGGGAGTGGATCTTCCTCATCAACCTGCCGATCGGGGCCCTCGGTGTGGTCGCCAGCGCGCGCATCCTGCCGGAAACCCGAGACCCCAACGCCAGCCGCACCCTCGACTGGGGCGGCGTGCTGCTCTCCGGCACGGCGATCTTCATGCTCGTCTTCGCGCTGATCGAAGGAAACCGCATCGGCTGGTGCAGCCCGATGATCGTCGCGCTGCTCGCTGGCGCGACGATCATCTTCGCCATCTTCTTCCGATGGGAGGTGCGACATCCGGAGCCGATGGTGCGGCTGGAGCTCTTCCGCATCCACAACTTCGCCGTCTCCAACGCCATCCTCATGCTCGTCGCCTTCGGTGTCTTCGGCATCTTCTTCCCGTTCACCCTCTTTCTGCAGGCTGGAGTCGGCTACACGCCGCTCGAGGCCGGGCTCGTCACCGTGCCGATGTCGATCATGCACGGTACG
Source organism: Thermomicrobiales bacterium (assembly GCA_035936055.1). Classification (GTDB taxonomy): domain Bacteria; phylum Chloroflexota; class Chloroflexia; order Thermomicrobiales; family UBA6265; genus JACCVC01. The sequence continues at coordinate 1,013 of DASYWL010000022.1, read as the reverse complement.
GTGGCCCCGATCGCGGGGCGGCTCACCGACCGCTACGGCGCGCGTCCTTTCATCATCGGCGGGCTCGCCATGGTGACGATCGGGATCGCGCTCATTGCCTGGCAAACCACCACTGAGACGACCTGGCAGCGCCTGATGATTCCGACCAGCCTCACGGGCGCCGGCATGGGCACCGTGATGTCACCGCTAACCTCGGCCGCGATGCACGACGTCCCACAGGGTATCGCCGGCAGCGCCAGCGGCATCTTCAATACCATGCGCAGCATCGGGCAGATCCTCGGTATCGCGGTGCTGGGAACGCTGCTGCAGACTCGCACGGCGACCGAGGCCGATACCCGCCTCGACCGTCTCGACATCGCCCCGGCCCTGCAGCAGGATCTCGTCGACAAGGCGGAGGCGAGCCAGTTCGAGGAGATCGTCGCCCGGTTGGATACCCTGCCGGACTCCATCCCGCTGCTGCTGCCTCCCATCCAGCACGCCTTCGCCGACGCCGCGCAGTTCACCTTTTTCACGAATGCGTCTATCGCGGCCGTCACGCTCCTGATCGCCTTTCAGATCCGCTCGCCACAGCGGGCGGAAAAGCGAGCGGCGCAGCCGGCACGACCGCGAGAGCGACCCCAGCCGGTCCGTGCGTCCGGCAGCAAATAGGCTGGCCCCTGAGGAGAGCACCAGCATGCGGAACCATCCCTACCCCGACGATCCGCTCCGTCAGCGCGGCGTCAAGGCACGTGAGAACCTCGTCAACGCGCTGCGCGAGTGCGGCGAGCTGGCCGATGCAGTCGAGACGTTCGACGGTGTCGAGCTGCTGGAGGTGCTGGACTACCTCGACAGCCTCCGATTCGTGATGGCGGAATCCGGCCAGCTGCTCGCCGGCGTCGTGCGAGGCGAGATGAGTGGGTAAGGGACCGGCGGATCACGTACAACGGGGAATGTCATTTCGACCGAAGCACGCAAAGCGTACGAAGTGGAGAAATCTCTCGCGCCGCTGGTTCCATGCGTCGAATCCCGGCACC
>DASYWL010000021.1:0-12644 GCA_035936055.1 Thermomicrobiales bacterium | reverse complement strand
CGCTGGAGGAGACACTGCTCAATGAAATCCGACAACAGCGTCCTGACGCTCGTGTTCGCCAGCATCGGGGCCGCCACAGTGGGGTTCGTTCTCGGTGCGGCGCTCGGCCGATCGCTCGTGCATCTCCTGTCGGTGGTCTGGGCCTTCATCGACCGGCGCGATCGCAGCGACGACGAGCGGCTGCGGTTTGAGCTGCTTCTGCAATAGCGAGGCCATCAAGGGGCAATAAGGGCGGTCGGGGTTATACCCGACCGCCCTTTCGCGTTCCCTGCATCGTCACCTACTTGGATGCCGATGGCGTGGTTCCGGGCACCGGATAGGTGGCCGTCATCTCACGGACTTCATTGCGGATGGTATCGAGCACCTGCTCGTCCTCCGGCGCTTCGATCACCCGTGCGATCATGTCCGCGACTTGCACCGACTCCTGTTCCCTGAAGCCTCGCGTGGTCATCGCCGGCGTGCCGATCCGCAGGCCACTCGCCTGTGTCGGCGGTCGAGTCTCCCCAGGAATGGTGTTGCGGTTCGCGGAGATGCCGACGCTGTCCAGCACCCGCTCGGCCTTGCGTCCGCTGATTCCCTTCTCCCCGACGTCGACGAGGAACAGATGGTTGTCCGTGCCATCGGAGATGATGTGGAGGCCGCGCTCCTGCAGGGCCGAGGCCATCGCTCGCGCATTGGCGATGATCTGCTTCGCGTAGGTCTTGAACGACGGCTGGAGCGCCTCCTGGAAGGCCACCGCCTTTCCGGCAATGACGTGCATCAGCGGTCCACCCTGCATGCCCGGGAAGACGGTCTTGTCGACCGTCTTGGCATGCTCCTCGCTGGTCAGGATGAGCCCAGCGCGTGGACCGCGCAGCGTCTTGTGGGTCGTGGTCGTGGTGATGTGTGCGTGGCTGATAGATGTGGGATGCTCACCGGCGACGATGAGCCCGGCGATGTGTGCGACATCTGCAAAGAGATATGCGCCGACCTCATCGGCAATCTCGCGGAACCGCTTGAAGTCGATGATGCGGCTGTAGGCGCTGGCTCCGCAGATGATGCCCCTCGGCCGGACCTCCTTGGCCTTTTCCAGCACGGCGTCGTAGTCGATGGTTCCCGTCTGGTGATCCACGCCATATGCGTGGACGTTGAAGAACCGGCCGGAAAAATTCACTGGCGAGCCGTGTGTGAGATGACCGCCTTCGGACAAGTTCATGCCCAGGATGGTGTCACCTGGATCCATGAGTGAGAAGAACGCTGCCAGGTTGGCGCTTGCTCCCGAATGTGGCTGGACGTTCGCGTGTTCCGCCCCGAACAGCGTCTTGGCCCGATCGATCGCGAGCTCCTCGGCGATATCGACGTACTCGCACCCGCCGTAGTACCGCTTTCCCGGCAAACCCTCGGCATATTTGTTGGTCAGCACGGAGCCGACCGCGGTCAGTACCGCCTCGCTGACATAGTTCTCGGATGCGATCAGCTCGATTCCCTCGCGCTGACGCTGCTCCTCGTGGCGAATCGCCGCAGCCACCTCGGGGTCATACTGGGCGAGCTTCTCCGACGCGGTCATGCACTCACTCCTCAGAAACCTATTGGGGAAAGGGGGCGTTGCGGGGCCCGGTCGCCGTGTGGGAAGAGACCGGTCGTTCCGCGGAAGTGTACCATGGTGCCTGTGTCCTTCCGGCTCGGGCTGGCGGGCCGGACAGCGCGGTCTCTAGCGGGTACGGAGCCAAATATGCACGTTCTTGTGACTGGTGGAGGTGGCTACATCGGCAGCATCGCCGTGGAGCGTTTGGTGGCGCGCGGAGACCGGGTGACGGTGCTCGACAGCTTCGTGCGCGGTCACCGGCAGGCCGTGCATCCTGACGCCGCTATTGTCGAATGCGACATCCGTGACGCCGTCGCGACCCGGGATGCGGTGCAGCGGCTGGGTGCGGAGGCGATCATGCACTTTGCTGCGCTCCAGCTCGTCCCCGAAAGCGTCAAGGAGCCAGGCGCTTACTTCGCCACCAACACCTCGGGCGGTCTCCATATGCTTGAGGCGGCCCGCGACGCAGGGATCCAGCGATTCGTCTTCTCGTCGACGGCGGCAGTCTACGGCGAGCCGGAAACGGTGCCGATTCCCGAGAACTCGCCGAAGCTGCCGATCAACCCCTACGGGCAGTCCAAATGGATGGTGGAGCAAATGCTGGAGGCGTTCGCGCGGCAGCACGGTCTGAACCACGCTATCTTCCGCTACTTCAACGTGGCGGGCGCGTCAGAGCAGCGAGGCGAGGATCACAATCCCGAGACGCACGTCATTCCGGTCGCGCTCCAGGCGCTCCTCGGCCAGCGCGACGGTTTCGTCGTGTATGGCACTGACTACGACACAGCTGATGGCACGGCCGTCCGGGACTACGTGCACGTGATCGACCTCGTCGACGCACATATTGCCGCGCTCGACAGGCTGGACGAGCCGCTCGGCGCGATGAACCTCGGCACGGCCAACGGCTTCTCCGTGCAGCAAATCGTCGATGCCGTGCAGTGGGTGACCGGCCGGGAACTGCCGGTCACCTACGGGGCGCGCCGCGAGGGCGACCCGGCGACCCTGATCGCCGACTCGACCCGGGCGAGAGAGGTTCTCGATTGGAGACCGGCGCATTCAACGCTTGACGAGATGATCGGGTCCGCGTGGGAGTGGTTGCAGCGGCATCCCGAGGGCTACGGGAGCTAGCGCGACGCAAGAGGATTATGAGGAGGACTCGGGGACACCGAAGCGGCGCTCGGTGCCCGTGAGCAGGCGCATGATGTTGCCGTGATGCTTGCCGACAACGATCGCCGAGATTCCGAGGACTGCGGTCGCCCAGACCCATGAGAAGGGGGTGGTCGCGGCGAAAATGTAGGCGATGGTGGTCCCGGTGATCATCGCGATGATCGACGCGAGCGACACGTAGCGTGTGATCAGCACGATGATGATCATCAAGGGCAACATGGTCAGCAGCCATGGCAGCAGCCCGATTGTCGCGCCCCCGCCGGTCGCCATGCCCTTGCCGCCCCGGAACTTCATGAACGGCGACCAGCAATGGCCTGCAGTCGCCGCGACGGCCATCAGGGCCACCGTCCAGGTCGGCGCGTCGAGCCAGCGCGCCACCAGCACCGGTACCAGCCCCTTGAGCACGTCGAGCACCGCTACGAGGAGTGCGATCCGCCAGCCGAAGGCGCGCATGGCGTTGGTGGCGCCCGTGTTGCCGGAGCCGATCTTTCGAATATCGATGCCCTTGATCAGCTTCCCGACTACCACTCCCCACGGGATGCTCCCCGAGAGGTAGGCAGCGGCAATTCCGAGAATGGACCAGATCAGGGGCATGGTCAGCTTGGCTCGTGGCGGCTCCGGAAGGAGATGCGCAGCGGGGTTCCGCTGAAGTCGAAGGCCTCCCGCAGTTCATTCTCGAGATAGCGGCGATAGGAGAAATGGATCGCCTTGGGATCGTTGCAGAAGAAGACGAACGTCGGCGGGGCAGTGTCGGCCTGGGTGGCGTAGAAGAATCTGACCCACTTGCCCGGTTTCGATGGCGGCGGGTGCTTGGTAACCGCATCCTTCAGCATTCGGTTGAGTGCGGCAGTGTTGACGCGCCGGTTGCGCTCCTCGATGACGCCGAGCGCCATTTCGAGTACCTTGCCCACCCGTTGGCCGGTCTTCGCGGAGATGAAGACCAGCGGCGCGTACGGCATGAAATCGAGCTCTCGGCGCGCTCGCTCGCGGTACTCGTCCATGGACCTCGAGTCCTTCTCGACGAGGTCCCACTTGTTGACGACGACGACGATGCCCTTCTTCTGCTCCTCGATGTAGCCGGCGATGTGCAGATCCTGGGCAGTGAAGTCCTCAGTAGCGTCGATCACGAGCAGCACGACGTCGGCCCGGTCGATGGCGCGCATCGACCGCATCACGCTGAAGCGCTCGATCCCCTCCTCCACCCGCCCACGGCGGCGGATGCCGGCGGTGTCGATCAGGGTGAGCTGCTCGCCCTCCCACTCGATTATGGTGTCGAGCGAATCGCGCGTGGTGCCCGGCTCCTCCGAGACGATCGCGCGTTCCTCGCCGAGTAGCGCGTTGAGCAATCGGCTCTTGCCGACGTTCGGCCGCCCGACGATCGCGATCTTCGGTCCTTCGACCTCGTCTTCCTCCAGCTCCTCCGCGTTCGGGAGTTCCTCGACGACGCGGTCGAGCAGGTCACCAGTGCCGTTGCCGTGGTAGGCCGAGATGGGAATCGGTTCGCCGAGTCCGAGGTTGTAGAACTCCAGCGCCTCGAATCGGAGATCGTTGCGCTCGGCCTTGTTCGCGCCGAGCACCACTGGCTTGTCGGATCGCCGCAGCAGATCGGCGATCTCCTGGTCCTGCGGGGTCGGGCCGGTGCGGGCGTCGACGAGCATCACGATGAGATCCGCCTCGCTGATCGCCATGGTCGCCTGGTTGCGCGTTTGCCGCGCGATCAGCCGTCGCACCTCGGTCTCGTCTCTCGGGAGGTCCGAGTCCTCCTGTAGACCTCCGGTGTCGATGATCGTGAAGTCGACGCCGTTCCAGTCCGTTGAGCCGTAAACGCGGTCCCGGGTGGTACCTGGTTCATTCTGGACGATGGCGCGCCGCTCACCGATCAGCCGGTTGAACAGGGTCGATTTGCCTACATTGGGGCGCCCGACGAGGGCGACGATGGGCTTTGGCACTGGGTCACCATGGTCTGCCGGCGCGGCGGCAGAGCATTGAGCGCATGCCGCCGCGCGAGACGGATACTCGCGTCGAACATCGAGCGATCTTCAGAACATCCGGCAGTATAGCAGTCCGCTAGATCGCCTCGACAAACCGGTCAATCGACTGCCGAGAGTGCAACTCCGTCGCGCAAATCAGCATGAAGTTCTTCAGCGAGTCATCCACCGTGCCGAGGTCCAGGCCGCCGACGATCCCATGATCCAGCAATCGTCGATTGACGGACGCGGCGGGCTCAGGACACTCGACCACGAACTCGTGGAAGAACTCGCCGGTGTTGGCGACGGCGTAACCCTCCCGTTTCACGATCTGGTCCGCGAGGTAGTGCGCGTTCTGGTAGCTGCGGGTCGCGACCTCGCGGAATCCCTCCGGACCCAGCGTCGACATATAGATCGTCGCGGCGGTCGCCATGAGACCCTGGTTCGTGCAGATGTTGCTCGTCGCCTTCTCACGTCGGATGTGCTGCTCGCGGGTCTGCAGGGTCAGCACGTAGCCTCGCTTGCCCTCCGCGTCGGCGGTCACCCCTGCCAGGCGGCCTGGCATTTGGCGGACATGCTTCTTGCCGGTCGCCAGCAGGCCGACATACGGTCCGCCGTATCCCGGTGGGATGCCCAGCGGCTGCCCCTCGGCAGACGCCACATCGGCGCCGAGTGCGCCGGGTGGCTTCAGCAGCCCCAGCGGTACCGGACTGGTGTTGACGACCAGCAGCGCGCCGGCCTCGTGGACGGCGTCGGCGATCGCCTGCACATCCTCGATCGTCCCGAAGAAGTTCGGGTACTGGATGACGACACAGGCGGTGCTGTCGTCCAGTCTGCCCTCGAGCGCCGAGACATCAAAGCGGAAGGGATCGGCCGATTCCAGCGTCTCGCTGGTGACCGCCGTGCCTTCCACGTAGGTTTCGAGCACCTTTCGGTATGCTGGGTGGACCGTCGGCGACACGACGATCTTCTCTCGCTTGCGCGACGCCGAGACGGCGGTCAACGCCCCTTCGGCCATCGCGGTCGCCCCGTCGTACATGGAGGCGTTGGCGACCTCGAAGCCGAGCAGCTCCGCCACCATCGTCTGGAACTCGTAGATCACCTGCAGCGTGCCCTGGGCCACCTCCGGCTGATAGGGCGTGTAGGCGGTGTAGAACTCGCCGCGCTGGATCAGGTGATCGACCGTCGAGGGGATGAAATGTCGATACGAGCCGGCACCGAGGTAGACATCCTCGGCATCCGGCACAAAGTTCTTCTCGGCCAAGTGCTCGAGGCGACGAATGGCCTCCAGCTCCGTCAGCGCGGGCGGGAGATCGAGATGGGGATATCGGATCGTTTCGGGCACCGGTGTGAACAGGTCGTCGGTCGATGCCACCCCGATCGTCGCAAGCATCCGCTCGCGGTCCTCCGGGGTGTGAGGATTGAAGCTCATGTCCGTCGGTTGTCCTTGCGTGCTAGCCCAGCGACTCTGAGGCGAAGGCGTCGTAATCACTGCTTGAAAGCAGGCTCTCGAGTTGGGATGGGTCCGACACCTTGACCTTGATCATCCACGCCTTCTCGTACGGCGACTGGTTGATCAATTCCGGCGACTCAACTGCGTCGTCGTTGCGCTCGACCACCTCGCCGTCGATGGGCGAGTAGATATCCGACGCGGCCTTCACCGATTCGACGACCCCGAACGGTTCGCCGGAGGAGAGCTGGTCGCCAGCCTCGGGCAGCTCGAGATAGGTGATGTCTCCCAGCTCTGTCTGGGCAGCGTCGGTGATGCCGAGTGTGACGGTGTCTTGGTCAACCTTCACCCACTCGTGAGTCTTGGTGTACTTCAGGTTCTCGGGTGCGGCCATCGCTCTCTCCTTTCACAAGATCGCACACCGCCCTGTACCCGTCCCGACCTTGGGCAGGCAGCTCGCGGTGATGTCTGCTCGGCTATTCGGCTCGCTTGTAGAACGGTGTCTTCACCTGCTCAGCGTCGACCACCTTGCCGCGGACCTCGATTTGGAGCGGCTTTCCGACTCCCGCGTAGGCGCGATTGATCAGGGCGAGCCCGATGTTCTGCTGAAGTGTAGGCGAAAACGCCCCGCTGGTTACGTACCCGACCTCTTCGTCGTCGACGAGCACGCGGCAGTGGCTCCGCGGAGCCGAGGTACGGCCGACGGTGGCAAATCCAACCGTTCGTCGTTTCGGCTTGTCAGCCTTGACCTGGGCTATCGGTTCCTTGCCGACGAAGTCCTTGGCGTCAGTCTTGACCGCCCAGCCGAGCCCCGCCTCGTACGGGCTGATGTCGTCGCCGAGCTCCTGTCCGTAGAGCGGCATGCGCGCTTCGAGTCTCAAGGTGTCTCGCGCGCCGAGCCCGACCGGCACGAGCCCGTCACCCTCACCCGCCTTGAGCAGGGCATCCCAAATGGCAGCAATGTTCTGGTTGGCAGCGTAGAACTCGAAGCCGTCCTCACCGGTGTAGCCGGTTCGGGCAATCATCGCGTTCTTGCCGGCAACCGTCCCTCGCCGCCAAGAGAAATTCTCGATGCTGGGAAGGTCGGCGTCTGTCACCTTCGCGGTGATTGCCTCGGCTCGCGGCCCCTGGATAGCGATCATGCCGGTTTCGTCGGAGACGTCGCGGACGGTGACATCGAGGTCGGGACGGCGGGAGAGCAACTCCTGCCACCAGGCGACGTCTCGCTCGCGATTTGCGGCGTTGACGACGACGAGGAATCCCGCTTCGCCCTCGGGTCGCCGGTAGACAATGATGTCGTCGACGACTCCGCCCTGCTCGTTGGGCAGGAGCGCGTACTGCGCGTCACCCGGTCCGAGTGAGCTGACATCGTTGGTGGTTGTCCATTGCAGGAATTCGAGCGCATCCGGGCCCGTGAAGTTGACTTGACCCATGTGGCCGAGATCGAAGAGGCCGGCGGCGGTGCGCACCGCCTTGTGCTCGCCGAGAATGCCGCCATACTGGATCGGCATCTCCCACCCGGCGAACGACACCATCCTCGCGCCGAGGTCGACATGTTGCTGGTAGAGCGCCGTGCGCCTGTCCGTGGCGCTGGTCGTCATGCTCTCACTCCCACCTTGGCTCGCTGGACACTTCGGTGCTCCAGCGCAAGCTTGTCCAGACTCGTGAACGCCGGCACCGGGTAGTTGCCGGTGAGGCAGCCCGTGCAGTAGCCCGAACCGCTCTCCCCGATCGCCCGGAACAGGCCATCCAGCGACAGATATGCAATGGAGTCTACCCCAAGCTCCTGGCCGATCTCCGGCACGGACAGCCGGGCAGCGATCAGCTCTTCCTTGCGGGCGAGATCGACGCCGAGGTAGCAGGGCCACATGATCGGCGGAGCATGGACGCGCATGTGGACCTCTCTCGCACCGGCTTCCCGAATGAGGTTGACGATCGGCCGGCTGGTGGTCCCGCGCACGATCGTGTCATCGACGAGAATCACGCGCTTGCCCTCGACGACTTCCGGAACGACGTTGAACTTCAGCGACACGCCGCGTTCGCGAAGCATCTGGTTCGGTTGGATGAAGGTTCGGCCGATGTAGCGGTTCTTGATCAGCGCCTCGGCATACGGAATCCCGGACTCCTTGGCATAGCCGATGGTCGCCGGTGTGGCCGAGTCCGGCAGGCCGATGACCACGTCGGCATCCACCGGGTGCTCCCGGTAGAGCTCGCGCCCCATCGCCTGGCGCACCTGATGCAGTCGCTTGCCGTGGATCTCACTGTCGGGACGCGCGAAGTAGATCATCTCGAAGAGGCAGAGTGCTTCCCGGTCGGCCGGCGTAGCGCCGTGCGAGAGGATCTCGCCCTCGCGAATCTCGATGATCTCACCGGGCTCGACTTCGCGGTCGACCTCGGCGCCGATCGTCATCATCGCGCAGGTCTCTGAGGCGACGACCTTGTGGCCATTGAGCGTGCCGATGCTCAGCGGGCGCACGCCATACGGATCGCGCACCGCGAAGACGCGACCCTCGGCGAGCACGGCAAGCGAAAACGCCCCGACCAAACGGCGCATGGCGTTCCTGATGCGGTCGACGATCGTTAGGCCCGGCGCTCGGGCAATGACCCGGGCGAGCACCTCGGAGTCCGTCGTGGTAACGAACTCCTCACCCTCCGCCTCGAGTTCCTCACGCAGCTCCAGCGCGTTGGTGAGATTCCCGTTGTGCGACACGGCGACGGGCCCGATATCGCTGTCAGTGATCATCGGACCGGCGTTGTCGGCGCGGTTGGAGCCGGCGGTCGAATAGCGGGTATGCCCGATGGCCATCGTGCCCGGAAGGTCGGCGAGTGACTCCTCGTCGAACGCTTGCGCGACGAGTCCCATGCCGTGATGGGCATGGAGCTGGGTACCATCGAAGGTCGCGATGCCGGCGCTCTCTTGGCCGCGGTGCTGCAGGGCATACAGCGCAAAGTACGAGATCCGCGCGACATCCTCGCCAGGAGCGACGATGCCGAACACCCCGCACTCTTCGTGGAGCGTGTCGCCGTCAAGCTGTGGCTGCTCAGCTGGAAGCATGGCTTACCTTTCGCCAAGAGTCTCTGGTCAGACCCGCTGCACTATGCCGACACCAGTTCCAATGTTTCGAGTGCGCTCACCAGCGCTGACTCGCTGGCAGTACGGAGGCTCGCGAGCGACACGGACGAGCCATCGGGGAAGATCACTGCGTCGCCGATTGCGCGACCGATCATGGTCGCATCAAGCCCTGCGCTCTCTGCCTTGTCGAAAATGGCTGCCCGCAGGGACGGCTCGGCAGCGATGATCGCAGCGCTTCCATACTCTCCGAACCACCGAAGAATTTCGTGGCGCCCTCCGGCTTCTCCCGGCGAGAGATCAGCACCGATATCGCCGGCCAGCGCTCCTTCAGCGACGGCAACCGCGAGTCCACCCTGGGAGATGTCGTGGACGGAGTGGACGCGGTCCCGTGTCGCGAGGTCTCGCAGCAGGGTCTGCAATCGCGCTTCGGTGGCCATGTCAAGGCTGGGAGGTGTCCCCTCGCTCCGGCCGCCGCGGATCGACAGCCATTCACTGCCGCCGAGGGTCGGTTCACCAGAGCTGACCAGGATGAGATCGTCTCCATCCTGAAAGGCGTGGTGCTTCACACGCGTTACATCGTCGAGCACCCCAACGCAGCCGATCATTGGCGTCGGCTGGATCGCCACGCCGTTGCTTTCGTTGTACAGGCTGACGTTGCCGCTTACCACCGGCACGCCAAGATCCCGGCAGGCGTCCGCGATGCCGCGCACGGCTTCCTGCAGGTGCCAGCTGCCGGGCAGCTGCTCGGGATTGCCCATGTTCAGACAGTTCGTGATGCCGAGGGGCTTCGCGCCCGCGCAGGACACATTGCGCGATGCCTCGGCGACGGCGAGCCGCGCGCCGTTGTAGGGATCGAGATCGCAGTACCGGGAGTTGCAGTCGATCGAGAGCGCCACACCGAGCGGCGTGCCCTTGACGCGAAGCACCGCCGCATCGCCGCCCGGACCGACGACGGTGTTGGTGAGAATCGTGTGGTCGTACTGCTCCCAAATCGAGCGGCGCGTGCCCAGATTCGGATGGGCGATCAGCGCCGCAAGCTCATCCGCCACCCTTGCCTCCGATGCGACCACGTCCGGATCGATGCTCGCCTCGCGTCGCGTCCGGGTCACCTCCGGCTCGCTGGCTGTCACGTGGTATGTCGGACACTCGTCGACGAAGATACCAACCGGCACCTTGCAGACGACCTCGTCACCTTCGCGAACGATCACCAGCCCGTCATCCGTCACCGTGCCGATGTCACTCGCGGCCAGGGACCAACGGTCGAGCACGCGGATGACATTCGTAACCTGGTCGGGTGCGCAGACGAGCACCATCCGCTCCTGGCTCTCCGAGAGCATGATCTCGTAGGGGGTCATGCCCTCCTCGCGGCGTGGCACCTTCAGCACGTCGACGTCCGCGCCGACGCCGCCTCTGCTGGCGATCTCGACGATGGAGCTCGTCATGCCCGCCGCACCGAGATCCTGCATCGCAACGACTGTGTCGGTCTGGAGCAGCTCGAGGCAGGCCTCCATGAGCTGCTTCTCGAGAAACGGGTTGCCGACCTGAATGACCCCACGATGGGACGTTTCCGGGTCGTCGACTGAGGCGAACATCGCGCCGTGTAGCCCGTCCCGACCGGTCTTCGCGCCGATCAGCACAATGCGGTTGCCCACACCGCTAGCCTTGGCTCGAACGATTCCATCGTGAGGAACGATGCCGACGCACATGGCATTCACGATCGGATTGCCGTCGAAGCGGCTGTCGAAGGCCGTCTCACCGCCAACCGTCGGAATGCCGAGGCAGTTGCCGTACCCTCCGATACCGGCGACCACATGCGAGAAAAGGTACTGGTTGCGCGGCCTGTCGAGTGCGCCGAACCGGAGCGCGTCGAGGATCGCGATCGGCCGAGCGCCCATGGTGAAGATGTCGCGGACGATGCCACCGATGCCTGTCGCGGCACCCTCGTACGGTTCGACCGCGCTCGGGTGATTGTGGGATTCGACCTTGAAGACGGCTGCCAGGCCGTTGCCGATATCGACCGCGCCCGCGTTTTCGCCGGGCCCCTGCAACACCCACGGGGCCTCGGTCGGCAGTTGCTTCAGATGTGGGCGGGAGTGCTTGTAGCCGCAGTGCTCGCTCCACATCGCGCCGAACATGCCGAGCTCGACGAGCGATGGTTCCCGGCCGAGCAGCTCGACGATCCGGCGGTACTCATCGTCGCTGAGTGCGACCTCTCTCCACTGACCCTCAGTTATCGCCACGTGGGCAAACTCCAGCGCGGGGATCGACCTCGCCATCCGGCGAGGTCATCGGTGTGTCATCCCTACTGTAACGCAATCGCAACCGGGTGAACGTACTTCTATGTCGAGAGATAGTCCCGGAAGATAAACGTACCGAGATCCTGGTTCGATGCGTCAAAGATTCGGTCACCGTTCAGCCGCGCCACCTGCTCCGCAAAGGCCGCCGCACCCATCTCACCGAGGATCACCATGTTGATGACGATCCGCTCGCGCGTGCAGCGGATCACCTCCCGCATGGTCGCTTCGAGCACGTTGGTCGTGGGTGGAGAGGCGAAGATCTCAACACCCACGGTGGAGGCGATAGTCGGTTCGCCGTCCGTGATGACGACGATCTGTTTCGTGGCAGCCGCGGACCCCCGCAGCATGCGGCGGCCGAGTGCGAGGGCCGCCTGCAGATGCGTGCCATGTTCAAAGCGATCCCAGTGCATCTCCGGTAGCTCGGCGATCGCCACGGTCTCCGCTGACGAGGAAAAGGCCAGCACCGATAGCGCGTCGCGGTAGTATGACTGACGGATCAGCTCGTGCATGGCGAGCGTCACCTTCTTGGCGGATGCCCATGCCCCGCTCTGCCCCATGGAGTGGCTGCGGTCGAGCGCCAGCACGGTGGACATCGCGGTCCGTGCCGTGCGCTCGACCACCACGAAATCTTCCAGCCGTAGCCGAATCTGACCCTTGTCGGTAGGACCTTCACGCCGGATGGCATTGGCGAGGGTTCCGACCAGATTGAGGTCCAGCGGCCGTCCCGGCTCCCAGGCCCGGGTCGTCTCGCCGGAGTCGCAAGCGGTTCCGGCGACTGAGGCTTCGTGCTCACCGGGGACTCGGGCGATGGCTGGCCGGAAGAGGCGCCTGAGCAGATCCTTCCCGATTGCCGCGACGACGGATGGCGGCAGCGACAGTCGCGCTGATTCCGATTCCACCTCGCGCTGTTGACGCAGGTCACCCGCTGCCTCGGCCCAGCCATCCAGCCACCTGCCCAGGTCCTCGGGCAGGTCATCCGAGACGCGTTCGATCGCGGCGTCGGAGAGAGCCATCACGCTGCCAATCGATCCGAGCATCGCAAGGGCGCTGTCCAGCTCGTTGAGCTGCGACAGGGTATCCATATCCAGCATCAGGGACCGCCACTGCTCGCGGTCTTCGAGCTTCCAAC
>DASYWL010000020.1:0-6594 GCA_035936055.1 Thermomicrobiales bacterium | reverse complement strand
GAATGTAGGGCGCGGCGTGACCGTCGAAGGAGAGCGCCTCCTCCGGATCGAAAACGATCACCTTGTTGCCGTCGCGGGCGAGCATCGTGTACTTGATCGCGCCGATGCCGACCTGCCACGCGACCTGCTCGCGCTTCCCGGTGTCCATAGACGGGTTTTTCTCTTCAATGATCCCCTGTGCGCGCTCCAGCACGGCATTGCGGACGTCCTCCAGCATCGGGGCGTTGCCCTTCCGCGAGGAGATCGCGCCGGTCGGCAGTGCCACGAACTCATAGCCGAGATGGACGGTGTTTTTTGCCTGCTCGAACCCGGAGAGCTCGAGGATCTTCGAGATCTGGTTGAAGTAGAGCGACTGCCGCACGTCCACCACCCAGACGGCGGTGTCGACGTTGTAGTCGACGAACTTCATCCGGGTCAGCGCCAGGTCCTTGGTGCTGTAGAGGGTGGTGCCGTCCGACCGCAGGATCGGCAGCGTGCGGTAGGTCTCCTGCTCGAGGCCCAGCTTCTCGTCAATCTTGACGACCGGCAGGCCGTCGCTGATCTCGGCGATGCCCTGCTCCAGCAGGTCCTTCACGATCTCGCGGCCGGCATCCTCGACGCCGCTTTCGTAGAACCACTCGTCGAAGGTGGCGCCGAACTCGTCGAAGATCTCTCGCAGCTCGATCAGGCTCCACTCGCGCGTCTTCTCCCACAGGGCGACGAACTCGGGGTCCTTCTGCTCCCAGCGCTGGAAAGTGGCCTTGACCTCCTGCTCCCACTCGTCTGCATGCCGCCACCAGTCGATATGGGCGTTGAGCTGCTCCCACGCCTCGACCCGTTCCTGCGGCGTCATGGACGGCTCGGCGGTCTCTCCATCCATGGCGGGCTGGCTCCCGTCCGCCTCGGCGGGCGGGTTATCGCGCTCGGCGCGAAGCTGCTCGCCGACGATCGGCCAGAACCTCACTATCACCTCGTCATCGACGAATCGGGCAGGATCGATCTCGTTGCCGTTGATGACACAGCCGAGCAGGTAGGCGATGTCCTCGCCCTCCTTGTGTACTTCCCAGAGCTGCTTGAGCATCCGGTCGATCGCCTCGACGAAGGCCGGGTCTTCCTTGATGAGCGTGTTCAGGAAGGCAAGCAGGTCTTTCCGGTAGCGCAGCCGGGCGGACGATTCGGCGTAGATACTGCCTAGCCAGCGCCCGCGCGAGCTCCTGCTATGCGGCTCCTCGCTGGCGTGGAAGCGCTCGTAGCACCAGAGGCACTGGATCACGTGCCGGCCGATGTCGCCGATATAGGTGACCGGCATGGTCTCGAAGCCGGCCGCTTCGGAGATGTTGGTCACCGCCACACCGAGGCAGATGTTGCGCAGGTGACCGACGTGGGCGGCCTTGTGGGTGTTGAGCTGCGAGTGCTCGATCATCACGCGGCTAGGGTGAGTGCCCTCCGGCACGCGGCCGTAACGTTCGTCCTGCTCCAGTACCTCGCCGAGCAGTTGTCGGGCGACGGAGGCGGCGTCGTAGGAGATGTTGATGTAGCCGTTGACAGCCTCGACCGATGCGAACCGGCCGCTCTCGCGCACGGTTTCGGCGATCCGCTCGGCCAGTTCCTGCGCGCGTTCGCTGGCCTGGCCGCTGACGAGCTTCTTGATCTGCTTCTTGCTCAACCCCTCGAGCTTGCCCTCGGCCTCCATCTCCTGCTGCACCAGCCCGCTGGCGAGCATGTGGGCAATGGTTGAGGCGCTGCCCCACGTGCCGGCGAACGGCAGCGGGCGCAGGTCGACCGGTCGACCGCCGGGATTGGCACCGGCAGCAATGGCCGCCTGGCGGATCGCATCGGCCGCGGCGGTCTCCTCCCGCGCGATGATGCCTGCCGGGGTGGGGGGGGGTGACGTAGTGCTCATGGGGTGGTCAACTCTCCTTTGGGATTGGGGGGTATAGATCGTGTCCGCCCCGTGTGGTGTTCGGGTGATGCGCGGTGAGGACACCAGCGTGCATGGCTCGGCATCAGCGGTGGCGGTCAGGGTCCTGCTCGTCCCGGTAGCTGGTGTCATCGTTCTGGGAAAGCCGGGGCTGCAGCAGGATGGCGCCGGCGAGCAGCACAACGGTCATGCCGGCGATGAAGACGATCAACTGCTGGTAGCCGAAGCCCCGGCCGCCCCCGATGTCTACGGCGTCAGCCACGAGCGCCAGCACCATCAGCCCGAGGCCGATCAGCAGCAGGGCGACGGCCATTGCTCGTGATGCCAAAAGGGGGTTGCGCACGGGGACCACCTCAGCTCGGAAATGCACAACAATGAGCGATCGGCCGGCTCTGTGTCGATCGCGAACCGTGACACGCCTGGTGTTGCGACGCGCCGATGCTAGTGCGGCAAGTATACCAATTCCCCGGTCCAAACCCGGCGAGGAGTGCTTGACCGTCGTCGGCAGTGTCCGCTATATGTTCACGCAACGACCCGATCCGGGGGAGAGCGGACCGATGGCGACACTGGCGACACTCGCCGGCAGCCGAATG
The DNA here is from genome assembly GCA_035936055.1 of Thermomicrobiales bacterium. Taxonomy (GTDB): domain Bacteria; phylum Chloroflexota; class Chloroflexia; order Thermomicrobiales; family UBA6265; genus JACCVC01. The sequence goes on along the minus strand of DASYWL010000020.1, from coordinate 4,101 downwards.
GCATCCGATCTCCGGTATGGGCCGAGCATCGTGATGCGACCGGCACGCAGGAGAGGACAGCGTCGCTCTTCGCAATCCCCAGGCTTGCAGACCGCGTGACGCGTGAAAGTCGGGTAGCATACGGGGCAACGTGTACGATGGGCGCACCATCGCCATTCGTGGGGTGGTGGCGCTGTTCTGGTGTTTAGCTTCAACGTCTGGCAGGCCCGGACGGGGTGCGGGAGGCAGAATGAACGGGCGGAGTGACAACGGGATGGCCCAGACCACCCGATCGACTTCGAGCCGCAAGGGGGGCCTGCGTCGGGTCCTCACCCTCGGGGCCCTGGCGATCGTGGCGCTTGCAGTTCTGGCCGCCTGCGGGATCGAGGAACCGAATCCGTACTCGCACGTTAGTCCGGAATCGCCGACGGCCGAAGATATCCATTCGCTGTACAAGCTGGTGTTCTGGCTTGCGCTTATCGTTTTCGTCGGCGTACAGTTCGCGATCGTCTACACGGCGATGCGGTTCCGGCGCAGGAGCGCGGCGCGCCGCCGGCCGCCACAGATTCACGGTAACTCCCGCCTGGAGATCACCTGGACGGTGATCCCGGCCGTGATCCTGCTCATCATCCTGGTGCCGACCATCACCACACTCTTCGCCCACGGGGAAGCAGCCGAAGAGGGCGATCTCGTCGTCGAGGTCAACGGCAAGCAGTGGTGGTGGGAGGTGATCTACAACGAGGATGCCTACGGCAACGACCTCGGCGTCGTGACCGCGAACCACATCCGCGTACCGGTCGGCCAGGAAACGATCTTCAGGCTGAAGTCGAACAACGTCATCCACTCCTTCTGGGTGCCGCGTCTCAGCGGCAAGATGGACGTAATCCCCGGCCACGAAACCGAGCTCTCGATCACGCCGCTGGAGCCAGGTGTGTACCATGGCGAGTGCGCCGAGTTCTGCGGCATTCAGCATGCGTGGATGCGCTTCGAGATCCACGCGATGCCAGAGGATCAGTTCTACGGCTGGATCAACGCGATGCGCGCTGGCAATCCCGGCACCACCAATCAGGATGTCGAACTGCCCGAGGGGGTCACCCGCGCGCCGGAGACGATGAACGTCTGCCTCGCCTGCCACAATATCGATGGCTTCGAGGGCAGCGCCGGTCTCGCTGGCATGCAGGCACCGCGCACGTTCGGTCCGAACCTGACCAACCTTGCCTGCCGCGACTCGATTGCCGCCGGCTTGCTGATCAACACTCCCGAGAATCTCAGGGTGTGGATCGATAACCCAGGAGGGGTGAAGCCGGGCAACTACATGGCAACCCAGCTCCAGCCCGGAACGTTCACGGATGAGCAGCTCGACGAGTTGGTCGACTACCTTCTGACGCTCAGGCCGCCCGGTGGATGTGAGGACTTCCTTGCCGATCCGGTTGGCGCAGACGTAACCGCTGAGGGTGACCTGGCGGCGACCCCGGCCGACGATACCGAAGTGGCTGTGGCCACCCCCGATGTAACACCGGTTGACGATGATGAGGATTAGTGGATCCCCCCCGGTCGCGTTCGCAGCACCGATTGACAACAGGAGCGAGTGATGGCATCGATCGCCCAGCAGCCGCAGCCCACCACGGTAGAACGGCCAGTAACACCAGCACGATCGAGGGTGTGGGACTGGTTGACCACGATCGATCACAAGAAGATCGGCATCCTGTACGGCGTCTCCGCCATCTTCTTCTTCCTGGTGGGCGGATTCGAGGCGCTGCTCATCCGCGCGCAGCTCATCCGGCCGCTCAACGGCATCGTGGGGCCCGAAACCTACAACGAGCTCTTCACGATGCATGGCACCACCATGATCTTCCTGGCGGTGATGCCGTTGAGCGTGGCGTTCTTCAACTACATCATGCCGCTGCAGATCGGTGCCCGTGATGTTGCCTTCCCACGGCTGAACGCCTTCAGCTACTGGGTCTTCCTCTTTGGCGGCATTCTGCTCAATGCCAGCTGGTTCGTCGGCGGATTCCCTGGCGAGGTGCCGAACCAGGGGTGGTACGGTTACGCGCCGCTGACGGAGTTGGCCTGGAACCCGACTCGCGCCGTCGACTTCTGGGTACTCGGTCTGCTTGTGCTGGGCGTGAGTTCCGTCGCCGGCGCGCTCAACTTCACGGTCACCATCCTCAACATGCGAGCACCCGGTGTGACGCTGATGCGCATGCCGATCTTCACCTGGTCCACGCTTATCGTCTCGATCCTGATCTTCATGGCCTTCCCGGCGATCACGATCGCGCTCTTCCTGCTCGCGATGGACCGCTTCGTCGGCACCGGCTTCTTCGAGGCCGCTGCCGGGGGTGATCCACTCCTGTGGCAACACTTGTTCTGGGTCTTCGGGCACCCGGAGGTCTATATCCTGATCCTGCCGGCATTCGGTGTCATCTCGGAGATCATCCCGACCTTCTCGCGCAAGCCACTCTTCGGCTACGCCGTGATGGTCTACGCGATCGCCGCCATCGCCTTCCTCGGCTTCGGTGTGTGGGCGCACCACATGTTCACGACCGGTCTTGGGCCGACGGCGAACTCGGTGTTCGCGGCGTCGACCATGCTCATCGCGATTCCGACCGGCGTGAAGATCTTCAACTGGATCGGCACGATGTGGCTCGGGCAGCTCCGGTTCACCACGGCGATGCTCTTTGCCGTCGGGCTGGTATCCCAGTTCGTGATCGGTGGCCTGTCGGGTGTCATGCACGCCGTCGTGCCGGTCGATACCCAGCAGAACGACAGCTACTTCGTGGTGGCGCACTTCCACTACGTGCTCTTCGGTGGGTCGATCTTTGGTCTGATCGCCGCGATCTACTACTGGTTCCCGAAGTTCACGGGCCGCATGATGGACGAGCGACTTGGCAAGTGGAACTTCTGGACGACGTTCCTCGGCTTCAATATGACCTTCTTCCCGATGCACTTCCTCGGCCTGGAAGGCATGCCGCGCCGCTACTACACCTATGCCGAGGGCAGTGGGTGGGCGTTCTGGAACCTCATATCCACCATCGGCGCGTTCATTCTTGGTGCCTCCATACTGCTCTTCATCTACAACATTGCACGGTCGTTGCAGACCGGTGAGCGTGCGGGTGCGAACCCGTGGGACGCCGGCACGCTGGAGTGGGCGACCTCCTCCCCGCCGTCGGTCTACAACTTCGCCGTGGTACCGACCATCGAGCACCGTGATCCGCTCTGGGCCGAGAAGTACGGCCTGGAGGAAGAGGAGGAGGACCTCGAGATCACGATTGCTGGCAAGGAGACCGGGCATGCACATGTGCCCGACGAGAATCGGCGCGAGCAGACGCTCATGGCCGCCGTCGAGGCCGACACCGGCACCGCTGATATCCATATGCCCAACCCCTCGTACTACCCGCTTATTGCAGCGATCGGCTTCACGCTCGTCGCAGTCGGGCTCCTCTTCGAGAACGTGGATATCCCAATCGGTGCGTTGCCGGTGCCGATTATCACGCTAGTCGGCGTGCTGATCCTGGTCGGCGGCATCGTGGGCTGGTCGCTGGAGCCGCCGGATTAGGCATCGAACTTGCTGGAGCGAGGAGGCACCCGCCTCGCTCCAGCGCACGATCACATGCGTCGGGTGCCACCAGGGTCGAACAGTTGGGCCCGAGTCCCACGAAAACGGCAAGGGGAGAGCATGGCACAGGTTATCGAGGCGCCGCGAGCCGAGCCCCGCGGGCCGGGGCACGACGACAACGGGCATGGTCACGCGGAACATCCACCCACCAGTCTGGGAATGGATCACCGCAAGCTGCTGATGTGGTTGTTCCTAGCGTCGGACTGTATGTTCTTCGGCGCGCTGATCGCAACCTACATGATCTATCGCGGTCGCGCAGAGGAAGTGGGCGTTGGCCCCTTCCCGCATGAGCTCGTCGATATCCCGTTCACGTCGGTCAGTGCCTTCGTGCTGCTGATGAGCTCGCTGACGATGGTGCTCGCCCTTGGCTCGCTGCAGCAGGGCAACGTCCGCAACTCGCGAATCTGGCTCTTCGCCACAGCGCTCCTCGGATCGATCTTCCTTGGTGGCCAGTACTTCGAGTTCACCGAGTTCTACCACGAGGGGCTGGGCATCACGACCAACAT
>DASYWL010000019.1:0-4055 GCA_035936055.1 Thermomicrobiales bacterium | reverse complement strand
AAAGTGGAACGATCCCGCGTCAAGGAGCATCTGTCGCGCGGCCCGCCGCCGTTCGTCATCGTCCGACGCGGCGAGGTGGTCCCGCAGTTCGGCTCGCTTGGCATCTGGCAGAACCGTCAGGGCGTGGACGATCGGCAGGGTACGCTTCCCTGACACCAGATCCCGGCCTTCGTCACCGGTGGCGAGATCGGCACAATCGCTGACAAGCTGAATCGCGGCGCCGAGCTCTCGGCCGAAGGTCGCGTACGCGTCGCAGACGTCCGAAGGCGCACCCGCAACGATCGCGCCGACCTGAGCGAAGAGTGAGCATTCAGCCCCCGACTTGGCGAGCACCATCGCTTCGCAGGCGTCGAGTGAGACATCATCTCGCCCCTCGAACGCGACGTCCGCCACCTCGCCGGCTGCCATTGTAATCAGCGTGTCGATGAGGATGCGTTGGGCTGCCAGGCGCCGCTCGATTGGTCCATTCAGCTCGCCAAGGCAGGCGATGGAGAGAGGCGTCAAGACCGTCACACCGGCAAGGAGTGCCTGATGCGCTCCGTGCTCCTCCCATCGATCCGAGAGCTCGCGGTCGATCACATTATCCAGGACATCCGCCCCAAGATAGACACACAGACACGCCGCCGTGACAGGCAGAGGCAAATCATCACCACCCCCTGCGGCGGCGTAGGCGGCCATCGTGACTTCTGCGGATGGTAGGCCATTCGGCAAGGATGCTGCCTGGGAGCGCCCCTCATCGACGACCAGGCTCAGCAATTCAACCTGCTCGGGCGTAACAGACATCCCTTCGATGAACGCCTGAAGCCAGTCCAGTGTCGCGTGAGTGATCTGGCCGTCATGCCGCATCGGGGTCGAATGGCTACATGGGGCCCTGTTGGCGGTTCGACTCGCTCAACCGACCCTGGATTTCCTCTTCGGAAAGACCGACGATCTGGGAGTGGAACTCGCGTACCGCCGCCATCTCGTCGGAATCGAGCGAGATGTCTTCAGCCGCCAGCGTGCCGTCAAGGTCGGCCTGCGCTCGCGAGATGAAGGCGGGATCGTTCATTGCCCGCTCCACGAGCCGGGAAAGCTGATCAGTTGCCATAGCACACCTCACTCGGATGGATATCGCGCGCGTTGTCGTGAGGGACCCTTGTCGCTCCAGGCGACCCATCCATCATAGGGAACCCCCCCGGTCAACGCAATAGGTCAGGACGAACTACCCCGCCGGCCCTATCATGGCGACAACGCGTTCAGAGGAGCACGGCGAGGAATCCATCATGCCCGACCTGCCGCACGGTAACGTCACTTTCCTCTTCACCGACCTCGAAGGCAGCACGCGCCTGTGGCGGCGGTACGCTGAGGCGATGCCGGATGCCTACGCCCGTCACGACCTGCTGCTCCATCGAGCTGTCGAAGCGCACCGCGGCGTGATCTACAAGGTGGTTGGCGACGGCTGTCAGGCTGCCTTTGCCAGTGCCGGGGATGCGCTCGATGCCGCGCTGGAGGCGCAACGGGAGCTGGTTGCGGAGGAATGGCAGACGCCCGAGCCACTGCGCAGCCGGATGGCGCTCCATACCGGTGCTGCCGAGCCGCAGCCGAACGGCGACTATCGCACCGCGATCCTCAACGTGCCTGGCCGCCTGCTGGGAGCCGGATACGGCGGGCAGGTGCTGCTCTCGGCGGCCACGGCCGAGCTGGTTCGCGACCTGCTTCCTTCCGGCGTCGCGCTCCGTGACCTCGGCGAGCGCCGGCTTCGGGATTTGCCCCCCGCGCGCATCTATCAGCTCCTCGCGCCGGGGCTGCCGGCAACCTTCCCGCCACTCAACACGATCGATGCCCGCTCGCACAACCTTCCGGAGCCGCCGACGCCGCTGGTCGGCCGCGAGCGGGAGGTGGCGGCGGCAACGGCCCAGCTTCGCTCGGGCAGTGTGCGTCTCCTCACCCTGACAGGCCCCGGCGGGACCGGAAAGACGCGCCTGGCGCTCGCTATCGCGGCCGACCTCATCGACGACTTCGACCATGGGGTGACGTTCGTCGCGCTGGCGCCGGTCACTGACCCGGCACTGGTTGCCTCCACGATCGCCCGCGAGCTCGGCGTCCAGGAAGAGGCAGGACGGGATCTTGCCGATCTCCTGATCGCGCACCTGCGAGAGAAGAGACTCCTCCTGGTGCTGGACAACTTCGAGCAGGTCGCCCCCGCGGCGAGCCTGATTGCCCAACTGCTCGCGGCATGCCCGGGGCTCACGGTGCTGGCAACGAGCCGGATGCGGCTGCACCTGCGGGCGGAGCGCGGCTTCCCGGTGCCGCCCCTGGCGCTTCCCGATTTGGCAGCCCCGATCGACACGCTGATGCAGGCCGAAGCGGCCCGCTTCTTTGTCGACCGGGCGCGTGCTATCAGTCCCGATTTCATCGTCAATGTCGCCGTCGCCCGGTCGATTGCCGAGGTATGTCATCGCCTCGATGGGCTGCCGCTGGCCATCGAGCTCGCGGCAGCATGGGTCACCGACCTGACACCTGGGGAGATGCTAGCCCGGCTGGAGACACGCCTGCCGCTTCTCACCGATGGTGCGTTCGACCTGCCCGATCGGCAGCGGACGCTCCGCAGCACCATCGACTGGAGCTACGACCTGCTGTCGCGGGATGAGCAGACTCTCTTCCGCCGTCTGGCGGTCTTCGCCGGAGGATGGTTGCGTGAGGCAGCGGTGGCCGTGGGCAACCCCCCCGATCACACCGGCATCGATGTCGATGGCGGGCTCACCTCACTCGTCGACAAGAGCCTGATTCGTATCGACACGGACGCCCGAGGCGATCGCTACACGATGCTGGAGACGATCCGGGAATATGGGTTGGATCAGCTCCTCGCGAGTGGCGAAGCGGAAGCGGTCCGACGCGCCCACGCCACGCAGTTCCTGACCTTCGCGACGAATGCCGCACCAGGAACCTGGGGTTCCGACCAGGCAGATTGGCTCGACCGGCTCGACCTGGAGCTCGACAACCTGCGCGCGGCCCTGACCTGGGCCATCGACCGGGCCGAAGCGCAAACGGCGCTGGACCTGGGCATTAGCATGGAGAAGCTCTGGGACGTGCGCGGCTCTCTCGACGAGGGACGGCGCTGGCTCGAGCAGGCGCTCGCACTGCCGATGGACGGCGTGCGGCCCGCCGCGCGGGCCCAAGCGCACAGCAACGCCGGCAGCATCGCGCAGTCACAGGGCGATCTCGAGGGCGCCCGCCGGCTGCAAGAACAGGCCCTGGCCATTCTCGTCGACCTCGACACGGAAGGCGGTCAGCGCGGCACCGCTCACACGCTGAACCGGCTGGGAATCGTGGCGTTTCTCCAAGGGGATTCCGAGCGGGCGGATACGCTGCACGAGGAGGCGCTGGAACGGTTCCGTGATCTCGACGACAAAAGCGCGATGGCCACTGTCCTCAACAATCTCGGCGTGACCGCGGACCACCGAGAGGAGTACGATCGCGCACGGAGCCTCTATGAGGAGGCGCTGGCGCTCCAGCGCGAGGCCGGGGACACGCAGAGCATTGCCATCTACCTCGGCAATCTCGGCGAGGTAACCCGAGATCAGGGGGATTTTCCTCAGGCTGCCGCCTATTATCGAGAGGCGCTCCTGCTCTGGGCCGAGCTCAGGGATCGCTGGAACCTCACGGCGACCCTTGATGGTGTGGCCGAGCTCGCGATAGCGTACAAGCAGCCGCACCACGCCGCTCGGCTGTTGGGGGCGGGAGCGGCGTTGCGCGCTGCGGCGGGCGTTCCCCTCCCGGAGAACGAGCGAGCGGCTTACGAACGAAGTGTCGCGGCGGCGCGGGAAGCCCTCGGCGATGGGGCGTTTGACGTCGAATGGGCCGCGGGCCAGGCAATGACCTATGACGAGGCCATACGCGAGGCATCTGCCGTTATACGTGCGATGGAATGAACGGGGCCTGCCGGGACCGACTGCAAAGAACTACCATACTGTCTCATATCTATGCTCGTCCCCTCCGCATAGCCCGCATACGCGTTGGCTCCTGCGTTACCCATGCGATTGCCCTGGCACCCGTCTGTCCGGTGCGTGGTGGAG